>CAUEYG010000075.1 GCA_959021945.1 uncultured Eubacteriales bacterium
ATAATTTCCCCATCTGCCAATAGACTGAGCCAGAGCCACAGAAGGGATGACAAGATCCAGTACATTAAAGGGACGAATCTTCCAAACCATACATAAAATCACAGCTGCTCCCAGGCCAAAGATCAGGCCGCCGTGAATAGCCAGGCCCCCAAGGCGCAGATTAAAAATTTTCAGGAGGTTGCCACTGTATTGGTCCCAGCTGAATACCACATAATAAAGGCGCGCTCCAATAATCCCGGCAGGAATACAGATTAGAACAAAATCCAAAATCCGATCCGACTGCAGCCCGTGTCGGGGTGCACGTTTACAAGTAATAAGGGTAGCGAGAACCATTGCTGACGCTATGAGAACACCATACCACATAACATCAACGCCAAAGATGGTAAAGGCGACAGGACTTTTTGGTACAGGCATAAATAATTACCGATTTAACCTTTCTGTTTCATTATGTAGGAAATATCCCTTGGCCATATTGACGGAATGTCAAAGTCTGCAACTGAAAAGAATAAGTGAAGCAGGCTTTGCGTTAAAGGGCTTTGTGCCAGAAAAAAGATGCGAACCATGCCGCATCTCCTTGTCCGTTTTTACAGCTATGCGTCCGGCAGCTCTTTTGCCAGAATCATCAGTGCGTTTCCGCCAATTATGTATACATCATAAAGCTTTTCATTGCCAGAATCAGAGGCATCCCCATTCCCAGCCGCAGCATCCTGCTGTACCAGCTTTATAAATTCTGCCAGATCCATAACCTGAGGACCTTTTTTCTTGGATTTGATATAAGTCACCCGCGCCTCGCTGTCCAGAGGAACTGTGTTGGAAAGATTCTTGTCAGCAATGTAATAACCATCACCTGTGATGGAACTTTCTACAATGACCATACTGTGAACGGTGAGGGCGTATTCATCCTCCGATTCCTTTTGGATTTCAATGGTTCCTAGGACCTGTTCTCCTCCATCTCTTAAAATCTGATCTGCATATTCTCCTGATAAATATTCTACTGTGATTTCAGGTTCTTCCATTACATCATAGTCGCCGGCATCCTGTCCGCATCCAGGTAAAAAGACGGTCAGAAGAAAAGCAAGCAATAGAACGAGAACCTGAGCGAACCTCTTTTTTTTCATGTTATCCTCCAGGCAAAAACATCTACCCACATTATACTATCTTGCCCAGATTATAACAAGTAAATTCCAAGGCGCAGAAAAGAAATTTGCTGTTAAAAACAAAATAGTTCTGTTACAATAAAGGAATGAAATATGTAAAAATAAAAAAAGGAACCTTTATAGAAAGGCCCAATCGGTTTGTGGCCCGGGTCTTGATTGAAGGTAAAGAAGAAAAAGTCCATGTGAAAAACACAGGGCGATGCAGGGAACTGCTGCTTCCGGGAACGGAAGTATACTTGGAGGATTTCGCAGAAAGGCTGGGAAAACGAAAAATGCGGTATTCTCTGGTAGCAGTAAGAAAACAGGAACTTCTAATCAATATGGATTCTCAGGCTCCTAATCAGGCAGTAAAAGAAGCGCTTTTAGACGGGAGACTCCAATTACCCGGTATGAAGCCGCTAGTCAGCGTGAAACCCGAAAAAACCTATGGGAACTCTCGCCTTGATTTTTATGTAGAAGATCAGGCAGGCCAAAAAGGGTTTATGGAAGTGAAAGGCGTTACTTTGGAGGAAAAGGGGATTGCTAGATTTCCTGATGCGCCTACAGAGCGGGGAATCAAACATGTGGAGGAGCTGGTAAAAGCCCATCAGGCAGGGTATCATTCCTATATCCTTTTTGTCATACAGATGAAAGGAATTTCGCAATTTGAGCCTAACGACCGTACCCACGCCGCTTTTGGCGAAAGCCTGAGAGCGGCGCAGCGGGCTGGGGTGCAGTTGCTGGCCTATGACTGCTGCGTTACAGAGGACAGCATGTCTCTGGCAGAGCCTGTAAAAGTGGAACTGGGAGAAGGAGGGGACCGTTATTCTGCGCCCTGACCTTCTGTAAAATAGGTGACAAACTGCTTTATATGTGGTTCTTTTAAATTCTTATGATAGGCAATCCCATATTGAATGGGGGACAATTTTTCTGCAAATGGCACAGTAACAATGTTTTCAGCGTCACTGGGCAGATAGATTTCCGGCAAAATTGCCACGCCATAATTGCATTTTGCTAAAAGGATGGCAGACTGGTCATTTTCGCATATAATATGGAGATGTTTTTGTCCGTGGAGTGTAATAAATTCCTGCACTTTATCTCCATATTGAAAAGGGATAAAACGAGGATGCAGTGTAATCAGAGTTTCATCGTACAAGTCTTTGAAGCAAATTTTTTTGTTTCCGGCCAGCGGGGATTGTTGGGAGACAACAGCGAAACTTTTCATTGTCCTTACCTTTTTAAAAATATAGTCATGGGCTTCTGCTACCATTTCTTTTGTGCCGATCAAAAGATCTAGCTGTTTATTATCAAACAGGGATTTCAGTAAAAAATAATCCTGAATCATGATCTGAGGATAGATTGTAGGAAATTCCTGCTTTAACTTTGTCAGACTATGTTCCAAAGCAGCAAGCTCAACTTGGCTGGAACAGCCGATTCGTAGCACAGCAAGCCTCTGGCTTGCTAATTTTTTTACCTTTTTTTCCGCCATAGCCATTCTTTCCAGAATTTCTTTGGCCTCGCCATAAAATAATGCTCCCGTCTCTGTCAGCTTGACCATTTTGGAGGTTCTGACAAACAGCGTTGCATTTAATTCCGCTTCCAGATTTTTTATGTGGCGTGTAACAGCAGGTGTAGAGATGTAGAGCTCCTCTGCTGCCTTTGTAAAATTCAATTTATCAGCTACATGTACAAAACATTCTAATTGTCCGGTATTCATAAATTTGTTCTCCTCACCTCTTGAGTATATCCCTTTTGGAAAAAGAGTTCAATATTAACTTTTTGTTAACGTTATTAATTTATATGAAATTCTCTTTGTTATAGCAAAATGATAAAATGTAACTAGTCAAAAACAAGATTACTATAAGGAAAGGAACATAAAAAATGATAAGAAAATTAGCTCGTTCTATTAGAGAATACAAAAAAGCATCCATATTGACGCCTGTCTTTGTTGTATTTGAGGTGCTGCTTGAAATTCTGATACCCATGCTTATGGCTGTGATGATTGATAAAGGCATTTCTCAAGGCGATTCCGGTCTTTTAGAAAGATACGGCATCATCCTGATTATATGTGTCCTTGCAGCTATGATCTGCGGCGTCTTGTCAGGCAGCTTTTGCGCTGCTGCTTCGGCTGGATTTGCACAAAACTTGCGGCAGGATATGTACTACAAAATCCAGGGATACTCCTTTGCAAATATTGACAAGTTTTCTGCATCCAGTATTGTAACCAGACTGACAACTGATGTGACAAACGTACAAAATGCATACATGATGATTATTCGTGTAGCTGTGCGTGCTCCCATCATGCTTGTTTTCTCACTGGCTGCATCATTTGTCATAAGCAGGAGTTTATCTCTGATTTTTCTGGTAGCCATTCCTGTTTTGGGAACCGGCCTTTATGTGATTGTCAACCGTTCCCATCCTCATTTTGAAAAAGTCTTTCATATTTATGATGAATTAAATGGAGTCGTACAAGAAAATGTGTCAGGGATACGAGTTGTCAAATCTTTTGTGCGTGAGAAGTTTGAAATCCAAAAGTTCAGCAGTGTATCAAAAAGAATTTATCGTACCTTTACTGCTGCGGAAGGGATTGTAGCTTACAATATGCCCTTTATGCAGTTTGCAGTCTATGGATGCCTTTTGTTCCTCTGCTGGTTTGGAGCAAAGGCCATTGTGCTCACTCATGGGACAGCCATGACTACCGGGGAATTATCCAGCTTGATCACCTACGCCATGAACATACTCAACTGTCTTATGATGCTTTCACAAGTTTTTGTCATGATTAATATGGCCAGAGCTTCGGCAGAGCGTATTATTGAAATTTTAGAGGAAGAAAGCTCTTTGAAAAACGGAGAAAATCCTACCCATGAAATGAAAGATGGAGAAGTTATATTTGATAAGGTTGGGTTTCGCTATCTTGGTGATGCTCAAAAAGAATGCTTGTCTGACCTTTCGCTGCGCATTCCATCCGGCTCAACACTGGGGATTATCGGTAATACAGGAAGCGGGAAGAGTTCTCTCGTACAATTGATACCCCGCCTTTATGATACAACAGAGGGAAGCGTGATCGTAAGCGGAACGAATGTAAGGGATTATGATTTATATACCCTCAGAAATAATGTAGCTATGGTGCTGCAGAAAAATCAGCTATTCTCTGGAACCATGAAAGAAAACCTGCGTTGGGGAAAGGAGGATGCAACAGATGAAGAAATCATCCATGCCTGCCAATTGGCCCAGGCAGCTCCCTTTATTGAAACATTTCCTGATAAATACGATACTTACATTGAGCAAGGCGGCACAAACGTATCCGGAGGGCAGAAACAGCGTCTTTGTATTGCCAGAGCTCTGCTGAAAAAACCTAAGATTTTAATTCTGGATGACTCTACAAGTGCGGTGGACACAAAGACAGACGCCATGATACGAAAGGCCTTTCGTGAAGAAATCCCGGATACCACAAAGATCATTATCGCGCAGCGCATTTCTTCCGTAGAGGATGCGGACTGCATCCTTGTGCTGGATAAAGGAAAAATAAGCGGATGCGGCACACATGAAGAGCTATTGAACAGCAATGAAATTTATAGGGAAATTTATGAATCACAGACGAAGGGAGAAGAGAAATAATGGAAAAAAAGAAAACAAAAATAGGGAAAGTATGCAAGCGTTTGCTGTCTTATATTATTTTAAGACATAAACTCATTTTTAGCATTGTGGTTCTTTGCATTCTGGTCAGTTCTTGCACGGTTGTGGTAAGTTGTCTTTTTTTAGAGGTTCTGATTGACCGCTATATTACACCTCTGCTGTTGGAAGACAATCCCGTTCTCACCGGCCTTCTGCATGTCATTCTTTTTATGGCAGCAGTTTATCTGATAGGAGTAATAGCCACTTTGGGCTATAACCGTTTGATGGTTAAAATCTCACAGGGAACCTTAAAAGAAATCCGGGATGATATGTTTTCTTGTATGCAAAAGCTGCCCATCGGGTACTTTGATACGCATACGCATGGGGATATTATGAGTCACTATACCAATGATACGGATACCTTGCGGCAATTTATTTCCCAGGCTCTCCCTCAATTTATATCAGCTGCAGTTACAATTATTGCCATTCTGATTTCCATGTTTATCAGCAATATTCCCCTTACAATATTAGTGCTTGCAGTGACCTTGATTATGGTGTTTGCTACAAAAATAATCGGCGGCGCAAGCGCAAAGTACTTTGTAAAGCAGCAGAATACATTGGGTGATGTAACAGGATATATCGAAGAAATGATAAACGGCCAAAAGGTAATCAAAGTTTTCTGCCATGAAGAAAAAGCAAAACAGGGGTTTGACAGGAACAACAGGGAGTTATGCAATGACGCAACTCTGGCTAATAAATATGGAAATATCTTAATGCCGTCTATTATGCAGTTGGGCAATCTTCAGTATGTGTTGATTGCGCTCATAGGCGGATACATGGCCATCAAAGGGGTTGGGGCGGTTACAATCGGCATGATCGTTGCTTTTTTAAATCTGTCAAAGACCTTTTGCATGCCTGTATCGCAGATAGCCCAGCAAGTCAGTTTAATGGCAATGGCTCTTGCAGGAGCAGAGCGTATTTTCGACTTAATTGACCAAGAGCCGGAAAAAGATGAAGGCTATGTTACGCTGGTTCGGGCAAAAGAACGCAGCGGCCGTTTGGAAGAATCAACAGATGAGACAGGTATTTGGGCCTGGAAGCATCCTCACCATGACGGGACACTGACATACACGCCATTAAAAGGGGAAATCCAATTTTGCCATGTGGATTTTGGGTATACAAAAGAAAAGCTGGTTTTACACAACATTGTTCTCAACGTAGAGGCAGGACAGAAAATTGCCTTTGTAGGAGCTACAGGGGCGGGTAAGACAACGATTACCAACCTAATCAATCGTTTTTATGATTTAGCTGACGGCAAAATACGTTATGATGGGATCAATATCAATAAAATCAAGAAACCGGATTTGAGACGTTCGCTGGGTATTGTGCTGCAGGATGTAAACTTATTTACAGGGACCATTATGGATAATATCCGCTATGGCAATTTAAACGCAACAGATGAAGCGTGCATCAAAGCATCCAAACTGGCAAATGCTGATGAATTTATTCGACAATTGCCGGAAGGCTATGAAACAATGCTTACACAAAATGGAGCAATGCTTTCGCAAGGACAAAGGCAGCTGATTTCCATCGCCCGTGCAGCAGTTGCCGATCCGCCGGTTATGATTTTGGATGAGGCCACCTCCTCCATTGATACCAGAACAGAAGCCCTGGTTCAGCAGGGGATGGATAACTTGATGGAAGGAAGGACCACCTTTGTCATCGCTCACAGGCTGTCAACTGTCAGAAATTCAGACGCTATTATGGTTCTGGATGCATGACGGATTATAGAACAGGGTACACATGATGAACTCATTCAGGAGCATGGTGTTTATTACAGCCTGTATACAGGGGCTTTTGAATTAGAGTAAACCACATATAGAATAATTGCGCTTTCTTATTAATAAAGGCTTTTTCGCCCGTACAGACCTTATGGCCGGTACGGGTTTTTACTTAGGAAGAAAATGGAAAACGAAAAAGAGTTGCAGATATGGATAAAAATAAAAGGCTTAGATACTAGATGTTGTATGAAAAAAAATCATTTCAAAAGAAGCAGAAATAAAAGACAAAAAAGTGGGGTAAAAAAGATGTGAATTGGGGAGAAGTGGTTGCGAAGTGGAGTAATGTGGAGGAAAATGGTGATACTCTAGCATAGGATGAATATCACATGTT
>CAUEYG010000076.1 GCA_959021945.1 uncultured Eubacteriales bacterium
TGTCTTTTTATCATCATCAAAACCACTGGCTTTAATGGCCTCTTTACAGGTTGTAAAACCAAAACTTTTGTAAAATTCTAATACTGCGTCCGCAACGTATCCGGCAACTTCTTCATTTGTACCAACTGCTGGGACAGAGAATATATCAGCAAGTTTGCGAATTCCATTCGGAGCAGTATTTGCCTGATGACGAATGAGGGTTGGCATAACCATGATACAGGAATGACCATGGACCAAATTATACTTGGAACCGATTGCATGGGCTACCGCATGGCCGTTAGCAGCGCCTCCGGTACTTTCAGCCATATCCGCTGCATACGCCATCTGCGCACGTCCCTCTTTGTTTTTAGGATCTTTATATACAATAGGCAGCCATCTCCTGATTCTATCGATAGCATCCAGAGCAATAGGTGCGGCAAAATCATGCTGCATGGTTCCTACCACAACTTCAATCGCATGACTCATGGCGTCCAGGCCAACGGTAGCTGTCGCTCCCGGAGGCATGCCATAGGTCAGTTCCGGATCAATGATTACCATGTCGGCAATTTGATTTTCATTTGCAAAACTGTATTTTAAATTTCTTTTTGTATCGTGGATTACAGAACTGCCTGTTACTTCCGCACCTGTTCCAGCTGTTGTTGGGATACAAACGAATTTCACTATGCGGTTGAACTTAGGGTCCATTTTTGTACCTAATGCGCTATAATCATGAAGATCTTCGATCTCTTCCGGGATATTGGCTATCAGGTTGGCAGCTTTCGCCGTATCAATACTGCTGCCTCCGCCAATAGCCAGAGTACAATCACAGTTTTCAGCCTTTAATATTTCGGCAACCTTGATACAAATATAATCCGGAGGGTTTGGAAGAGTTTCATCGTAAACAATATAGTCAATATTCTCCGCCTCTAAGCTCTTTAAAATGGGTGCGACCAAGCCTGCTCCTACCACACCTTTATCCGTCACCACAAGACATTTACCACATCCCATGGCTTTCAATTTAGCACCTGCCTGTTTTGCTGTTCCTTCTCCAAATACCATATGCGGCAACCTATTTTTATCAATACCATTCATATATTAGCCTCCGTTCTTTCTTTATTCAAATTACAATAATTCGAAAATACTTGTACACAAAGATATACAAGCATTTTCTATTGGAGTAATTAAATTATGTTAACTTCCATTCTAAGTAAGGCACATCCCAAAGATTTGCCTGTGGTGTCATAGCGAAGAGTTCTCGTAGCGCCGCCATCCAGACCCTGGCGCAAAACGATCTGAAAACTTTCAATATTGTCTTCCGGATAAACCTCCACATCTCCCTTTACCATATCTTTAAAAAATGCTTTGATTGCAACCGGCGTCAGTTCTCTTTTCAGCTGAACATAGTAATCATGATTCAGTGCCATAATACCGACTGTTGCAACATCACCTTTATCTCCGCCTCTTGCAAAGGCTAAGTCTTTTAGCTGTACTCTTGCCATCTTACTTTATCTCCTTTATTTCAAGCTGAGGTTTAACGAATTCCCTTGGAACTAATGTAGGCCACAAACCGATCACCTTACGAGGTCTCGCATTTACTCCGCAGGCAGCCCCCATAGGACCATATGTCCACAGGTGTGTTGTATTTCTCTTAATCAGATCAGCTTCCCCATAAGTGTTTGTTTTTGCCACAATACGAAGACCAACTTCATTGATATTTGGATCCGGAGCTGTAGCAACACTTCCATGCAGACAGTTAACACCAATATAATCGAATCTGAGTTCCAGCGGTTTCACTCCCAGGTAATCAAGACGCTTTCTGACCAGTTCTTCTGCCTTCTGCGCTTTTTCATAGGCGTTCGGCCATGGATAAATCAGCATAGACTCACTCATAAATCCTTCCTCAACGCCAATGCAGACTTTGAGGTTGTCCGGTCTTCCTTTTCCCTTCATATTCGTAAGCTGAACCTTGTCTTTTCCGATCTCTTCCAGATGTACTTTTGTAAAGTCGGCAATGCCGTCAGGCATGATGTAATTGTTCGGGTCAATTACTTCGTATGTCAGATGCTCTTTGATGGTCCACTGATTTACCATTCCCCCGGTTCCTTCCGGTTTAGTAATGATGGCATCACCGTTTTGGTCCATATCAATGATTGGAAATCCAATATGCCAGTTTTCCGGTGAACTTGCCCACAGGTTGCTGTTGCCGCCTGTACATGGACTGCCGCATTCTACGATATGGCCGCAGTTAATGGCTGCACCGATCTGGTTGTCATACTTACCGGAGAAATCCCATCCGAACTCGTGCATCAGAGGACCCACATAAAGGGAGATATCAGATACCCGGCCTGCGATTACATGATCACACCCCTGATCCAGTGCGTCAATAATCCCTTCTGCTCCCGCATAGGCATACACACCTACGATCTTATCTTTTACTCTGTCGATATCTTCTTCCCCTGTATCTGTGTTCGTCAGTTTTACACCTGCCGCTCTGATTTCATCCACTTTGTCACTTAAATCGTCTCCTGTTACAAGCCCGATTTTCATATTATGGATATCCATTTCCTTACAGAGCTCCTCAATTGCATTGGCAGCCCCCATAGGATTGGAACCGCCTGCGTTGCAGATCATGTGGATTCCCTTTTCTTGTGTAATAGGCAGGAATTTCTTCCAATGAGGTACGATATCCGGTACCCACCCTTTTGATGGATCTTTAAGCATCTGTCTGCGCAGAATTGACATGGTCAGTTCCGCCAGATAGTCGAATCCAAGATATTTTACATCACCAGTTCTTGCGATTTCCAGGCCTGGTTCAATGTCATCGCCCCAATAGCCGGATCCGCATCCAATTCTCACTCTTTTCATGTTTTCCTCCTGTCTCTTTATCTGTTCATACTTTTTAGCCAAGATATTCAAATATTCCGGCCGCACCCTGGCCGCCGCCGATACACATGGTTACCAGGGCGTATTTTCCGCCATTTAATGCAAGGTAATCCAGTGCTTTCATCGTAAGGATCGATCCTGTGGCTCCCATAGGATGTCCCATGGCAATCGCTCCGCCCCATGGATTGACTTTATTCATGTCGAATCCCAGTTCCCGGCAGCATGGGATAGCCTGTGCAGCAAAAGCCTCGTTAATTTCAATTACATCCATATCATCTACGGACATTCCTGTTCTCTTCATCACCTTAGGTACTGCATAGGCAGGTCCTACTCCCATGATTTCTGACGGACAGCCTGCTGTGGCAAATCCCACCAGTTTGGCGATTGGCTTTAATCCTAATTCATCGGCTTTTTCCTTAGCCATAAGAATCACAAAAGCAGCAGCGTCATTGGTCTGAGATGAGGAGGCTGCTGTTACGATACCATCCTCTCTGAAGCATGGTTTCAGTGCTGCCAGGCCTTCCACTGTACTGTTTGGACGGATTCCCTGGTCCAAAACACACTGGGTTTCATTCCCGTTTTCATCGGTCACTTTAATAGGAACAATGGATCTGTTCAAATAACCGGCCTCTTGAGCCGCAGCGGCTTTCTTGTGACTTTCCACAGAGAAAGCATCCATTTCTTCTCTCGTAATTCCCTTAAGAGCCGCCACATTCTCCGCTGTGTCTCCCATACCCATGTATGCTCCCGGAACCTGTTTGTCAAGAATTTCATCTGTATCCTCCGGCAAATAGGTCTGCTGCATGGACATGCATTCCAGACCTCCTGCGATTACAACATCTGCATCACCTACCGCAATGGAATTTGACGCGATAGAGATGGTCTGCAGCCCAGAGGAACAGAATCTGTTTACAGTCTGTGCGCTCACTGATTCTAACCCGGCTCTCAGGGCAATCAGCCTTGCCACATTTTTTCCACACTTGTTTACTGTTCTGGCGCAGCCAAGTACCATATCATCAATATCTTCATTTTTCAGCTGCGGAACCTTTTTCAGTACTTCCAACAATGTCTCGGTTGCCCATTCAATAGGATGGATATCAACATAATATCCTTTTCCTTTTTTGGCTTTTCCTATTGCATTTCTGCCGTAAGCTACCACTACGGCTTCTCTCAATTCTTTTCCCACTATTTATCACCTCATTTTCCTTTAAAAACTGGTTCACGCTTTTCGTTTCTCGCTCTGAGACCCTCTTGATAATCTTCTGATACATCGATGGTTCTTCTTAACCAGATCGCAATTTTTCTGGAAAGTTCCGGCGTAGTATATAATCCATAATTTATAGATTTTTTGAGTTCTCTCAAGGCGATTGGAGCATGCCGCGCAATTTCTTCTGCCAGTTTGAGCGCTTCTTTCAACACATCTTCCTGTGGAACAACTGCTTCAACAAGATCCCATTCCTGAGCCTGCTGTGCTGAAATTCTTCTTCCTGTAAATAGAAGTAACTTCGCCTTGCCCATAGGAATTCTTCTTGGCAGCATCGTAGGACCTCCCGCTCCAGGGAAACTTCCATAATCAATTTCGGGAAATCCGAACATACTATTGTCTCCCGCAACGCGCATATCACAGCAGAGAGCCAGTTCCATGCCTCCTCCCAGGGCGAACCCATTCACAGCCGCAATTACCGGAACATCCAGCATCTCTATTTTTTCAAACAGTGTTGTTACAAGCTCATTCATCTCCTGGATCTTGCGGCCTCTTTCTTCCGGTTTATAGGTCTGTCTCTCCTTCAGATCCGCACCGGTACAAAAGGATCGACCCTGGCCTGTTATAACAACAACTCTGGTTTCCATATCAAACCGAACTTCATCCAAAACTGCGTGGAACTCCTTAGCCAGTGCCGCAGAAATAGCGTTCAGCGCTTCTGGTCTGTTCAAAGTTATGACTTTTATGTTGCCGTTTTGTTCAACCTTCAATAAATCGCTCACCCTCAGCACCTCCTATTTCTTAAGACTGGCAAAGAATTCTTTTCTTCTCACAAATGCTCTTCTCAGGGAATCATACTCTGTAAATACAGGAATTCCTGCTTCGCGAATCATCTTGATGGCTTCCATATTTCCTGAGCCAGTGTACCATTGTACTGCCGCCGGAATCTTTGAAGCCTTGATAATATCAATAAAGTCTTTGGCCAAGGCAATAGAGGCCTCGGGAGCGATAGTCGTAGGAGCCAGAATCATAGCGTCTACCTCTCCGCTCTTTTCCAGGATTCTCCCTACTTGAGCAACCTTTTCGATGGTTCTCAAAATATGGGCAGTCACATCAATTGGATTCCGCGGAGATGCAAAGGAAGGGATCAATTCTGCGACTGCTGCCTTTGTTTCCGGACTCAAATCAGGAACCTTCATCCCGCCCTGCTCAATACAGTCTGTCAGGCAGACACCGCTTCCTCCGGAAGTGCTGATGATCGCTACATTGTTAATATCCTTATATGCGCTGAATTTGTCCAACAGGTTTGCCGTATCGTAAAATTCATCCAGACTGTCCACCATAATAGCGCCTGCCTTACGGAAGAATTCATTGTATTCCTGGATTTCCCCCGCATCAGAAGCCGTATGTGCCATGCAGGCATAAGAACCTCTGGCGGATTTTCCATTTTTAAACACCAATACAGGCTTGTGGTTATCTCGCGCCTTCTTTATGGCCTTTACAAATTTGTCCCGGTTCTTTATTCCCTCACTATAAACGCAAATCACTTTGATTTGGTCATCATCCGCAAGGTGCCAAATAAAGTCGGCTGATTCCAGATCGCATTCGTTTCCTGTGGTGAGAACGATAGGCACACCGATCGCTGCGTCCATGGCTCTCCCATAAATAGAACTGCACAGGGCGCCACTCTGGGATACCCAGGCAATACTTCCCTTCGGCATCTTTTCATAGCAAAGCAGGCTCGTGGATGTGCTTCCGCACATATCGTGATTCATATTATAGGATCCCAGATTATTTGGTCCTACAAGCCGCATGTCATATTTGGCGGCTATTTCACAGATTTCGTCTTGCATACCCTGACCTTCTTCGTTCATCAGCTCCGCAAAGCCCGAAGTGATAATTGTTGCGCATTTTACGCCTGCCTCTCCACATTCTTTCAATATGGCACTTACGTTACCGGCTCCAACCGCTACTACGGCAAGATCAATCTCCTCTCCGACAGCACCAATGGAGGGGTAACATTTTACACCTAATACATCATCATATTTCGGATTGATCGGATACAACTTGCCTTTGTATCCGAAACGAATCAGGTTGTTCATAATTCCGGTTCCGCCAACTACATTTTTCTTTGCCGGATCGCCGGATATTCCAAATAAAGCTATGGATTTGGCATAGATCAGGGCATCTGCGCCAAAGCCTATTTCATAATTTTTAATTGACATTTATTTCTCCTCGTCCTTATCTGCCCTTCCACATGGGTTCTCTTTTTTCCAGAAACGCTACGGAGCCTTCGTGGGCATCCTCGCTTGAATTGAGAAGCACCACCAGATCCGTCAGATAATCCATCTGTTTGTGGAATTCCATATCTCTGCATGCGTACATTCCTTCTCTTCCTAATTTTAGAGCAAGTGGGCTTCTCTTAGCCAGCTGTCTTGCGAATTGATCCACCTCTTCGTCCAGCTTATCATCTGGTATGACTCTGTTAATGAGGCCGATCCGTTCCGCTTCCTGAGCACTGATCCGGTCTGCCGAATACATAAGTTCCAGGCTCTTTTTTGTTCCAATCAGTCTTGCGACAGGAGCTGTAATCATCATGCCCCAGATGCCTCTGGTAATCTCGGGGATCCAGAAAAAACTGGATTCCGTGGCGAAGGTCAGATCCGCTGATACCGCGAATCCCAGTCCTCCTGCAATGGCAAAACCGTGTACTGCAGCAATTGTCGGCTTTCCCGCGTCCGCGAGTTCTACCAACAAGTCCTTGTAATGATTCAGATGCTGTCTGATCATGATGGCACTGCTTCTCATCTCATCCAGATTGCC
>CAUEYG010000077.1 GCA_959021945.1 uncultured Eubacteriales bacterium
GATTATCTCATTGAGCAAAAAGAACAAGATATTGAAATGGCCGACGGTCCAATGACCGATGAACTCATCCGCATTAGAGAAGAGCTGCATGAACAGGTTCGCGCTTTAAAAGAAGTAAAGGCTATGGCTGCTCAGTACGGAATTGATCTGAGCCAGCCGGCAGGCAATGCCAGAGAAGCGGTTCAGTTTTTATACATGGGATACTTGGCCGGAGTAAAGGAAAACAATGGAGCAGCAACTTCTCTTGGAAGGACTTCTACTTTCCTGGATATTTATATTCAAAGAGATCTGGAAAAGGGCATATTGACCGAGCAGGAGGCTCAGGAACTCATTGACCAGTTTGTCATTAAACTGCGTCTGGTGCGTCATCTGCGTACACCTGAATACAATGAACTCTTTGGCGGAGATCCAACCTGGGTTACAGAAGCCATCGGCGGCATGAGTGTAAAGGGGACAACCTTAGTAACGAAAAACTCCTTCCGATTCCTGCATACCCTTACGAATCTGGGTACTGCTCCGGAGCCTAATTTAACGGTTTTATGGAGCCAGAACCTTCCTGAAAGCTTTAAAACATACTGTTCCAAGATGAGCATTGAAACAGATTCCATTCAGTACGAAAACGATGATGTAATGCGGCCGGTATATGGAGATGACTATGCTATTTCCTGCTGCGTATCCGCTATGAGCGTAGGAAAGCAGATGCAGTTTTTCGGAGCAAGAGCAAATGTGGTAAAATGTCTTCTTTATGCCATCAACGGCGGTGTGGACGAGCTGACGGGAGACGTGGTTATTCCAAAAATAAAACCTCTGGAATACGATGATGTGCTGGATTTTAACGAAGTAATGCTTACTTATAAGAAAGTCCTTTCTTATGTGGCAGAGTTGTATGTAGATACCATGAATGTCATCCATTATATGCACGATAAGTACGCTTATGAAGCAAGCCAGATGGCCCTTCACGATACCCATGTAGAGCGGCTGACTGCCTTTGGCATCGCAGGCCTTTCCAGCGCTGCTGATTCCCTTTCAGCCATCAAGTTTGCCAAAGTAAGGCCAATTCGAAATGAGCAGGGCATTGCCGTGGATTTTCAGGTAGAAGGAGATTATCCAAAATACGGAAATGATGATGATGCGGTAGATGATCTTGCAGTTGAAATTGTAAAATACTTTTCCGCAGAATTGAAAAAGCATCTAATGTACAGAGATGCAAAACATACCTTGTCAGCACTTACGATTACATCCAATGTGATGTACGGGAAAAAGACTGGAAATACTCCGGATGGCAGAAAACACGGCGAGCCTTTAGCGCCGGGAGCAAATCCAATGCACGGAAGAGATGTTAACGGTGCGGTGGCATCCCTGAATACGGTTGCTAAAATCCCATACCGCAATGTATGTCAGGACGGTGTATCCAACACCTTTTCCATTGTGCCTGACGCACTGGGCAAAGATGAGAGCCAGCGGGAATACACACTGGTGTCTCTGCTTGACGGCTATTTTTGCCAGGGTGCGCATCATCTCAATGTTAATGTGCTCCGCAAAGAGATCTTAAGGGAAGCGATGGAGCATCCGGAACAGTATCCGTCTCTTACCATTCGAGTATCAGGATATGCGGTTAATTTCGCGCGTCTTTCCAGAGAACAGCAGGAAGAGGTCATTAACAGAACCTTCCATGGCGCAGTATAATACTTACAAGGTTTTGCAAATTTATTAAAATTTCGACATCCTGCTTGCACTTGATTCTGCATACTATTATAATTAACAGAGTGTAGTAATCATGTAAGAAGGAGAGGAATTGTAATGAACAGAAACATTGGTCTATCAATCGTATTATCGATTGTCACGTGCGGTATCTATTCTATTTACTGGTTTATCGTATTAACTGATGAAATCAACCGGGAAAAGCCGGAATATGCAGCGGAAATGTCAGGTGTTGTTTGCTTTTTGCTAAGCATTATAACGTGTAATATCTTTGGCATCTATTGGGCTTACAGAATTGGGGAAAAGCTGGATACGATTAAAGATGAGAGAAGTGTTCCTACAGGACATAACAGCAATGTGCTTTTCTTGATTCTGGAGCTCATTGGATGCAACATCATTGTTCTTGCTCTGGCTCAGAATGAAGTAAACAAGCTGCATCCTATTTATCTGCGAAATGGATATTGATAAAAAACGTATGAGGAAAATGCTCCTAGTCTTGGGAGCATTCTTCTCATTAGGGCTATTTTATGCTTACAGCGCTGTCCATTGGGGATGGCATCTTGTGTGTGTCTTTAACCAAATTACGGGTCTGCAATGTCCTGGCTGCGGCGTTTCCCGCATGTGCCTTGCTCTTTTGCGCCTGGATTTTCAGAGGGCCTTTTACTGGAACCCTGCTGCATTTATCTGCCTTCCTTTTTTCGGCTATCTTTTTGGTTATCTTTCCTGGCGCTATGTCTGTTATGGGGATCTTAATCTGAAAGGATGGCGAGCAGCCTTATGCTGGGCACTAGGGGCAGTAATGCTGTTATTTGGGATTCTTAGAAATCTTTAGTCACTTTCTGCCAAGATTTGTTGAATTAAAACTAAAAACGTAATATAATATCTCCTTGTGATGAGGAGGTATTTTTATTATGAGTGAACAGATTCACGAGAACAAAATGGGTACAATGCCCATTGGAAAGTTAATTGCTACCATGTCGTGGCCGGCTATTTTGTCCATGCTGATTCAGGCCCTCTATAATATCGTAGACAGTATTTTCGTCTCTATGATCAGTGAGCAGGCTCTGGCAGCTGTAACATATATCTACCCGATTCAAATGCTTTTAATTGCAATCGGAGTTGGCACAGGTGTGGGAATTAATTCTTTGATTTCCAGGAGGCTGGGAGCACAGCGCTTTGAGGAAGCCAATATGGCTGCCAGTCATGGATATCGGCTATCTTTTTTTAATTGGATCGGATTTGCTTTAATTGGACTTTTATTCTCTGATATTTTTATGAAATTTTTCTCAGATACTTCCTATGTTGTGGAAAGCGGCGCCAGCTATATGCGTATCATTACAATTGGCTCTCTTTTCGCCCTTGTGGAGATCACCACAGAGAAAATACTCCAGTCCACAGGAAATATGCTGTTTCCAATGCTGTGCAGCATTGCAGGAGCTGTAACCAATGTAATTTTGGACCCTCTTTTGATCTTTGGAATTGGACCTTTCCCAAGAATGGATGTGGCAGGAGCTGCGGTAGCCACAGTCATTGGACAGTTGGTATCCATGATTCTTGGACAGTATCTATTGTTTAAAAAAGATCATCAGGTGACAGTAAAGGTTCGCGGTTTTAAAATGAAAGCCCATATTGTGAAAGATATTTATGCCGTAGGATTTCCGGCAATTTTAATGCAGGCTATGCTGTCTATCCTGCAGTTTGGGCTAAATGCCATCTTAGGGGGGCTGTCCGAGACTGCTGTTGCGGTCAATGGGGTTTACGGAAGGCTGCAATCCTTTATCTTTATGCCTGTATTTGGTTTAAACCAGGGCGCTCTGCCTGTAATGGGGTATAATTATGGGGCCAGGGACAAGGGACGGTTGATGAAAGCCTTTAAAGTAGGGTTTATGATCGCATTTGTTATCATGGCCATTGGTTTAGTCTTATTCCAGTTGTTTCCACGGGAATTTTTAAGTATGTTCAATGCATCCGAAGCAATGTATGAAATTGGGATTCCAGCGCTGCGAACCATTAGTATCTGTTTTCTGCCGGCATCATTTGGTATTCTTGCTTCATCCTTTTTCCAGGCCACAGGCCACGGAATGATGAGCTTATGGGGCTCCTTAATCCGTCAGCTAATCGGAATCCTGCCTCTTGCCTGGATACTGTCCACAATAGGAGGATTAACCTTAGTTTGGTACGCATTCCCTCTGGCTGAGCTGCTGGGATTTGGGTACTGTATCATTGCCATGCGATATGTTTATAAGAAAGATATCGTAAAGCTCAATGCTTAAAACAAAAAGCTGCATCCATGGTGTTTTGCCGGGGATGCAGCTTTTTTCTGCTAGCGTATAAAGTACAGGGGCGCTTTTTCAAAATCACGATCTTGAGAGTCCATTAAGACCAAATCAAAGATAAGAGGATCTGCAATTAAATGTTTCCATACGGTATAGGTGGCCTCAATAAATGGGTCTGTCATCTTTCGATTCTCCGTAATGAGCGGGCAGGAATAGGGTAGCCTTGTTGTACATAAAATAAGGTGCAATATGCCATCCTCTGTGATGTGAGGCGCTAATGGAAAAAAGCGGCATTGCAGGGGCCGTTTTTCCCGGGGGCAATGGGGCGGCGATGTACATTTAATAAAAAAAATGTTTCCATGCCAGGAGGGCGGAAAATCAAAATCTTCTGCTCTTTGAACAGACCATTCCAGCCAGGTCTCTTTTCTGGTAAACAATTTTTCCTCTCCCGGAAGTAGGTAAATTCCAAGGTCTTCTGATTCATCTGAACAAGTGCAGCATGCTGCGCCGCACAAGGTACCGCAGTCATATTCCAAGGGAGACACGCGATCTAACAAACGGTATATCGCTTGATATGTTTTTTTTCGAATGACGCTTTTCATAAAAACTCCTTTTTACAAAAATTAGTATATCACAAATGGGCAGCCTTGTGCTATAATTGCGGCAAATGAAATAGATTTGATTGTTTTTTAGGAAAAAGGGTATATAGATATGTAGGTTTTTTATGTTATAATAACCTATTAAGAATTTGTGTAAGGATGAGGTTAGTATGAGATTAGGTATTGATGTAGGATCAACAACAGTAAAACTAGTGTTGCTTGATGACAGCGACAAAATTTTATATAGCAGATATGAACGGCATATGTCCAATGTTTTTGAAACAGTCGTTGCTTTACTGCAGGATTTGTATCAAAAATTTCCGGATGCCAGTATTAAGGCTGTAATAACCGGTTCGGGAGGACTGTCTCTTTCGCAGCTTTTAGAAATTCCATTTGAACAGGAAGTAGTCACTTGCAGTGCGGCAGTTGAAACATTAATTCCTCAAACGGATGTGGCAATTGAGCTGGGCGGTGAGGACGCGAAAATTACATTTTACGGTCAGACCGTAGAGCAGCGGATGAATGGTACATGTGCAGGCGGAACAGGTGCGTTTATTGACCAAATGGCCGTACTTTTGAATACAGATGCAGGCGGCCTTAATGAAGCGGCGAAAAAGCACAAGATGATTTATCCAATTGCTGCCCGCTGCGGCGTATTTGCAAAGACAGACATTCAGCCTTTGATCAATGAAGGTGCAGAGATTGAGGATTTATCCGCATCTATTTTTCAGGCAGTTGTAAATCAGACGATCAGCGGATTGGCCTGCGGCAGGACCATCAAGGGCAAGGTAGCTTTTTTAGGGGGGCCTCTCTCTTTTCTTTCTGAATTAAGAACACGCTTTATTGAAACCCTTGGACTGGCTGAGGAGGATGTGGTTTTCCCGGAAGATTCCAAATATTTTGTAGCGATCGGAGCAGCTATGACCGCAGAAAAATACGGAGAAGCGATGCTTTCTGATATTGTAGGGCGAATTCAGAACGTGAACTCCTCTGATCTGTCCGATACAAAACACGTAGAGCCTCTTTTTAAAAATTATGGTGAATATGAAGAATTTGTGGAGCGTCACCGGAAAGATACCATTAAGCGCAAAGATATTAAGAAAGTAAGGGGCAAGGTTTTCCTTGGCATTGACGCTGGCTCTACAACAACAAAAGCAGCCTTAATTGACGATGAAAAGAATCTTATTTATTCTTTTTACCGGAATAATGAAGGAAAGCCTATCGAAGCCTGTATGGTCATGTTAAAAGAATTATATTCACAGCTTCCAAAGGAAGCCTTCATTGCCAATACAACGGTTACCGGCTATGGAGAGGGATTGATCAAAGCAGCCTTTAAAGCGGATTTAGGTGAAATTGAAACAATGGCCCACTACAAAGGGGCGGAAGAATTTTTGCCGGGAGTAGAATTTATTTTGGATATCGGCGGCCAAGACATGAAGTGTATGAAGATCAAAGATAATGCCATTTATAACATCATGCTCAATGAAGCATGTTCTTCCGGTTGCGGCTCTTTTATTGAGACTTATGCCAAATCAGTAAATATGGATGTGAAGACCTTTGCGAAAGAAGCCCTTTTTGCGAAAGCGCCTGTGGATTTAGGTACCCGGTGCACGGTATTCATGAACTCAAAGGTAAAACAAGCGCAAAAAGAGGGAGCCACCATCGGCGATATTTCGGCAGGGCTTTCGTATTCTGTTATAAAAAATGCATTGTACAAAGTAATCAAACTGAGAAACCCGGAAGAGGCGGGACAAAAAATTGTGGTGCAAGGAGGGACCTTCCTCAACGATGCTGTTTTAAGAAGTATTGAAAAGATCATTGGAAAAGATGTGGTTCGCCCGGATATTTCAGGTATTATGGGAGCATACGGAGCAGCGATTATTGCCAGAGAACAATATGTAGAGGATACGGAATCCTCCATTTTAAAATTAGAAGAAATGGATTCCTTTACTGTTGAAAATACGCATACAAGATGCAAGAAATGTGAAAACAATTGTCTTTTGACCATTAATAAGTTTAATGACGGAAGCCGGTTTATTACTGGAAACCGATGTGAAAAAGGAGAGGGAAAGAGCAGTACAGAAAATGAACTGCCAAACCTTTATGAATACAAGTTTAAACGTTTGTTTAGCTATAAGCCTCTCAGCGAAGAGGACTCGACCCGAGGAACCATTGGTATTCCGAGAGTTTTGAACATGTATGAAAATTATCCGTTCTGGTTTGTATTCTTTACAGAATTAGGTTTTCGTGTTGTTCTGTCACCGCCTTCCAGCAAGGAAATGTATGAAAGCGGAATGGAAACCATTTCTTCT
>CAUEYG010000078.1 GCA_959021945.1 uncultured Eubacteriales bacterium
ACTTTGGAAGAAAAGATAATTTCTGTGATAAGCAAAAATTCATATATAACGCAGCAGCAGATTGCGCTCACACTTGATTGTTCCGAACGAAAAATAAAACGTCTTATGAAAACGATGCAGGAAGCAGGAATGATTGAACGTGTTGGTGGACGTAGATCAGGACAATGGGTTGTCAAATAGCGTTTTACCTTCTGAATAACGGGAAAAAGTTTGCGGCAAAAGGATTTCAAAATGCAATTATGAAGCAATGCAGAAGGTCTGGTATATTGACAGATGAGGAATATAAAAAATTATCGTGATTTACCTACTTCGGAACCCCTAAATATGATAAAATAATCTGACAGATAGAAAGCATGAATTGCAGCTGACAGTAAAATAAAGAACAAAATTGAGGGAAGCTACATGTCAATATTAGAATCGATTAGTGAAACGTCATATTTATCCGTTCCCAATGCAAGATTATACCGTAAGATAATGCGTTTTTTCTACACTGAGTATGAAAAAATGCATTTTCAATTATATAAAGAAGATGTATACGCTTTTTTGAAGACAGAGCCTGAATTTGCAGAGTATACTATGGAACAACTGAATTGGGATTTAGATGCTTTGGTAAAATGGAAGAACCTTACGCCCATTCAGGACCCGGGGAAGGTGTATACTATTACAGACTACAAGAACAAGCAGTATCGGTATACCATGTCCGAATATGCAGTAGAGATTGAACGTCTGACCGTGCGCTTGGAGAATCTCTTTATGGAATCCGGCAATCTTTCAACCAATTATTTTGGACGATTAAAGAAGAGTTTGTTGGAGGCGGAGCATATGACTGATGCAGATTTGAAAGAAGTAAACGAATGGTGGCATATGCTCCAGGAGGATTTCAAACGTTTGAATCAGAATTATCAGGATTATTTGAGAGAGTTTTATTCCGGCAAAACAGACCGGCTGATGAAGTCTGTTGAATTTGTTTTGCATAAAGATAAATTCATTAAATATTTGAATGAATTTGTTCAGGAGCTGCAGCATCATTCAAAAGAAATTGAGAAAATACTGTATCAGAAAAAGGAGCTGTTTGAGAATGTGCTTTTGGAGCGTGTAATACAAAGTGAGCTGGACATTCCTCATGCGGTTTTGGCTCTGAACGGAAATCTCGATCCAAATATCCGGGAAAATGTATGGGGAAAATGGAGATCTCTGGAAAATTGGTTCTTGGACAGGCCGGAGCAGGAGTGCGAATGTCAGAAGGTCCTCAAGATCACCAATGATACGATCACAAATATTATTCAGAATGCAGCCCTGATCGTACAGATGCAAAACTGGGGAATCAGTCGGAAAGAAGACTATAAAAAGTTTTTAACACTGTTTTTAAAATGTGAAGATATGAAAGAAGCCCATCGGCTGGCGGCACATGTGTTTGGCGTACAGAATATCTGCCATCTAAAGACCATGGAACCTCGTGAAACGGATGCTGTAAATCAAAGTGTCTATGAAGAACCGCCGGCAGAATATGTGCTAAAGCCACATGTCAGAAGTTATCGGGAGAAAAAAGATAAACAGGGCTTTGCCAATAAATCATTTGAAAAATTAATAGAGCGTAATCATTACTTAAAACGAATAGAACAGGAAAAAGAACTGGTTCTCCGTTATATTGATAATCATCGAATCGTGTTTTCTGAGATTCAAGATGTGGTGCCGGAAAGTACGAAAAATATATTTCTGCAATGGATTGCACAGGCGAATATGAATTCCCAGAAAAAAGGAAGAACAGAGTATGGACAGGAATTTCGACTGGTACGCGGAGAAGGAACTTGTGTATTAAACTGTGAAGATGGAAGGCTGACGATGCCTGCCTTTATTATGGAGTTCAGCTTATGAAGGAAGTCAAAACACTACTGGAAAACTATTGGATTTGCAAAGACTCTGACAAAGAAACTTATTATCAGATAAAGGGGGACATCCAAAAATTCCAACGCTTCATTCGAGAGCAGCTTGGATGGAAACTGATTCACACAGAGCATTTGATCAAACTGGAAAAGGTGCCGGCCCACGCCGAAAGCTTTATGGGCATTCAGGAATTTTCAGAAATACGAGATTATGCCATTCTTTGCGTAGTCCTGATGTTTTTAGAAGACAAAGAAGAACAGGAACAATTCCTGCTGTCAGAATTGATTGATTTTGTGGAAACCTGTCTTAAACAACATATGGAAATTGATTGGACTTCGTTTACCCAGAGGAAATCCCTGGTTCGAGTGCTGCAATACATGGAGCGGCTGCAGATGCTGCGAGTATACGAGGGGAGCAGTGAGGCGTTTGGACAAGCGGCCAGCCAGGAAGTGCTTTATGAGAATACCGGATATTCCAAGTATTATGCTACCAGCTTTCCCGTAGAAATTGGAAAATTTCAGTCCTGGAAGGATTTTGAAACCAAGCGTTTTGAAGACATTGATGAAGATAGAGGATCAGCCAGGATTCATCGCGTTTTTCGTCAGTTAGTAACGAATCCGGGATTTTTCTGGGAGGATAACAACAACCCGGATGCAATTTATCTGAAGAATCAAAGACAATGGGTTTCAAAATATATGGAAGAAAATCTGGGTGGAAGACTGGATATTCATAAGAATGCAGCCTTCTGGATGCTGGAAGAAACGGAGAAATATAAAAATATACATCCCCGAGATGCCATGCTGCCGGAAGTCGTTCTATTATTATGCGGGGAAATACGATGTCGAATTGAAACAGGGCTTTTGCAGAAAAGAGAAGATGAATGTATCTGCATGACAAAGTCGGAGTTCGAAGAACTGGTGTCAGATTGCAAAGAAAAATGGGGCAATGCATGGACCAAAGAATACCGGGAGATGGAAAACGATAAACTGGTCAGAAATATACGGGAATATATGATACAGTGGATGATGCTTGCAGATGGAGAAGAAGGCTATCAAATTTTGCCTACAGCGGGAAAACTAGTTGCCAGATATCCTGCAGATTATAAAGGATAGGATAGAAGAAATGAGCGGACGGTGGAAAATAAATCGAATTGGATTCGTGAATTTTTGGCTTTATGATGAAGAGATTTTTGACTTTGAAGATGGAAGACTGCTGCTGCGCGGGCAAAATGGCTCAGGAAAGTCAATTACGACCCAAAGTTTTATCCCCTTTATTTTAGATGGAGACCGTACCCCCAGCAGGCTGGACCCTTTTGGCTCCAGTGACCGCAGGATGGAATTCTATTTTCTCGGTGATGGACAAAGAGAAGAAGCAACCGGTTATCTCTTTCTGGAATTTTACAAAAAAGATACGAAAGAATATCGGACAATTGGCATTGGGCAGAGAGCCAGAAAAGGAAAGCCTATGGACTTTTGGGGATTTGTAATCCTGGATCAACGCAGGGTTGGAATCGATCTATGGCTCTACAAAGAGGTGGGCAGCAGCAGAATCCCTTTAGCCAAAAATGATCTGAAAAAAGTTTTGGGAGAAGATGTGCCCTTTACAGAAGTGCCGGGTGAATATAAACGCATGGTTAATAAATATATATTCGGATTTCGGAAAATGGAACAATATGAACAATTTATCAAGCTATTAGTGAAGGTACGTGCGCCCAAATTATCAAAGGAATTCAAACCCACAAAAGTGTATGACATCCTAAATGAATCGCTCCAGACTCTAACAGACGAAGATCTAAGAGCCATGGTAGACGCAATGGAGAAGATGGATGCAATCCAGGAGAGTTTGCAGCAGCTAAAACGTGCATATGGAGAGGTTCGGATTATAAGGAATGAATATACCCGGTATAACCAGTATATGTTGGCAAAAAAGGGACTGGCCTATCTGAATAAAAAGAACGAGGCGGATAAAAAACAAAAGCAGCTGCAGGACCAGGAAGAATATAAAAAGCAGATGGAGGAAGAACGGGAGGAAAAACGTCTGCGTACTGAAGAAATAGATAGCCGTCTTGTGGTGTTAAAGACAGAGCTGGACAGCCTTTATGATACTGATATGGAAGCGGCGGACCGCAAACTGGAAGAGGCACGAAGGACAAAACAGAGCGCAGGGGAACAGCGAGACAAATGGGAACAGAAGATCCGAGAATATCAAGGGGATATTCAGCAGAGAGACTTTCGGCTAAAAGATTTAACCACTAATTTGGACATGGAACAGAAAGAACTTTCCAGGCAAAAGACAGAACTGGAAGAACAGCAGGACATTCTAAAGTGGGAAATGCACCGCAGTGTCATTCAAAGTATGAGTATGGAACAGGCCGGAGGAATCACAGAACAAAAGGATAGGCTAAAGGAATATAAAAAGAAAATTCTAGAAGGAAAAAATATCATTGAACAATATGAAGCAGTACAAAAAGAGTACGACCAGGCTGCAGAGCAATTAGAATTAAGCCGAAAAGAAAGGGAACAATGTACGGCAGAGGAAAAAGCTGCGCAAATTCAATTAGTGGAAAATCAGGATACCTTAATACAGACTTTTTATGAACAGGCAGACAACAATAAAGAATGGAAACTGCCTGAGCCAGTATTAAAGAAGGTTGAAACCAGCCTAAAGGCTTATCAGTCACCAGTGGACAGCGAAGTCATTCGGGAACAGATGCGCCTAGTTTATGAAGAAAATCGGAACGATCTTATCGATGAAAAGAAGGAAACAGAAAGAAATTTGCAGGGAAGTGAGCAGCAGCTGAGGGAAATTGAGTCTGAGCTGGAGCTTGTGAGAAACCAGCAGGAGATCGAGCCGCAGCGGGATAAGGCCACAGAAGAGTCCAGAAAAGCTATGGCAGAAAAGGGAATCACGGGAATTCCCTTTTTTAAGGCAGTAGAATTCAAAAACGATTTGGGGCCGGAGGTGTGCGCACGACTAGAAGCGCAGCTTCAGAAAATGGGAGTGCTAGATGCCCTGGTAATAGCAGATACAGACTATGAACAATTGAAAATGCAAAGCCCGTGGTTTATGGATACGGTTCTCCATGTGCAAAGTCCAGGGACTTCTTCCTTTGATAAACTGGTAGTCAATGAGGAGCTGAGCTGGGAATTAAAGAAAGCGGCAGAGGCGATTCTTAGCAATATCTATGAAAGCTCTGGAACAGAAAATGAACTCTATCTCAGCACAGAAGGATATTTTCGTCAGGGCATACTAAAAGGAAAGGCGGAAAAAGAAGAGGCGGAATATGTAGGAAGCTTAGCCAGGAGACGCAAGAAAGAAAAACGGATTCGGGAGCTTGAGGAAGTGCAAAAGGAAATTCAGCAGAGGATTGCTTTGATGAAAGAAACGCTGCAAAACCTCAAAGAAAGGCTGGAATGTCTTCAATGGGAATATGAGAACGCCCCAGAATTCAGGGAGATTAATAAAGCAATAGAAAACATCCGAAACTGTGTTTGGAGGCTGGAACAGGCAGAGGATGATTATAGGCAGAAGGAGAACCTTTCCGAAGAATGCAAGGAGCGTAAGAACCAAAAATATCAGAAGATGCTGCAATGCTGCAAAGGGCTTCCTTATGGAAGAACGACAAAGGAATATCAAATGGCCTGGGAGGCAGCAGAAGAATATCAGCTGTTGCTGCAGGATCTAAAAGAACTTCTTATGTACATAGAACAGCAGCGTTTGGAGATCCGCCAGAATGAAGAGCTAAAAGAGCAAGCAGAGAGCCAGATGGATGATGCTTTTGTGGAAGTGCGCAGGTGCAAGACCGAGTGTGAGAAGCAGGACATCTTGATTTGTAAATACGAAGAATACATGAATCGTCCGGAGGTAAAAGAACAGGCCAAGCGTATAGAAAGATTGAAGGAAGAACGCAGGCACTTGAAGGAGGAACAGTCGGCGATTGACCAGAAGCTGGCAGTATTGGTTGATCGGATTCAGGCAATTTTGAATAACCAAGATGCACAAAAGAAACACCTTCAGGAATTGATTACAGATGAAACCTGCCTGGCAAAGTATTTTGAAGAAGAACTGAACCTAAAACTTGTTTTTTCTCAAGATGCCCACTCCTTGGCCGACTGTGCAGACAAAGCGCAACAATTTCTTCGTGAGAGCGATAGGGCAAGGGATTCAGCAGAAATATTTAATGCATTATATAGGGTATTCCAACAACATAATAGTAGTCTTACCACTTATGGTACAACGCTGGAAAATTGTTTTGAGAGACAAGAAGGCGAATTGCAGCCAGGTTCACAGATTCAGGCACTGCGAAGCAGAGTCCGGATTGCCTCTGTGTGGAATGGAAAGAAACTGTATTTGGAAGAATTCTTTCAGATTTTAAAAAGTAAAATTGATGAAACGGAACTGCTGATTCAGAAGAAAGACAGAGAATTATTTGAAGATATTTTATCTCAGACTATCAGCAAGCAGTTGACGGACCGAATCGCAGAAAGCAGAAAATGGACTCAGGATATGTCAAAGCTAATGAAAAACATGGACACGTCCATGGGCCTTACTTTTTCCTTAGACTGGAAGCCAAGATCTGCAGAAAATGATGAAGAAATCGATACGATGGAATTGGAACAGATTCTCCTGCGGGATCGAGATCTTCTGACCGGCGAAGACTTTTCAAAGGTTGCATCCCATTTCCGCAGTAAAATTCGTTCCGAAAAAATAAAACAGGAAGAAATGGGAGGCATGGTTAATTATATGGATATTGTGCGGGATGCATTGGATTATCGCAAGTGGTTTGACTTCCAGATGTATTACCGCCGAGGTGAAGAACAAAAGAAGCGATTAACCAATGCCTCTTTCAACCGATTTAGCGGCGGAGAAAAGGCGATGGCAATGTATGTGCCTCTTTTTGCGGCAGTAAATGCTCAGTATCAGAAGGCAGCTCAAAAGGACTATCCAAGAATCATTGCTCTGGATGAGGCGTTTGCCGG
>CAUEYG010000079.1 GCA_959021945.1 uncultured Eubacteriales bacterium
CAGGGTACCGGCAATATGATAGCGCCTATGTGGTTTCAGATTGCCGGCGTACTGCTGAATTTTGCCCTTGATCCAATTCTGATCTTCGGCTATTTTGGATTTCCTAAAATGGGTGTAGAAGGAGCTGCTGTATCCACAGTATGCGGATACAGCTTTTCTATGGTTTTAGCCTTCTATGTATTGATTTTCCGTAAACAAAAGGTAAAGATAAAAACAAGAGGGTTTCATATTGACGTTACGATAATAAAGGATATCTTTGTAATTGGATTTCCCTCCTTTGTCATGAACGCACTGGGGGCTTTTATGACTTATTTCACCAATCTCTTTTTGGTTCTGTACTCTACTACTGCCGTAGCTTTCTTTGGCGCTTATTTTAAATTGCAGCAGGTAGTCATCATGACGTTAAACGGGCTCGTTCAAGGCTGTATCCCCATCATGAGCTATAATTTCGGAGCCAAAAACAGCTCCCGGCTGATTCAGGCCCTAAAGCACGGCACCATAATTGGAGTCCTGTTAACTGGCGTTTCCATCCTCATCCTCTGGCTGTTTCCTTCTCAAATTCTAAGAATTTTCAATGCTTCTGAGACCATGATGTCCTTTGGCGCGCCTGCCCTCAGGATCATGGCCTCAAGTTATGTATTCGCTGCCATTGCCACTATGATTGCTTCCTTTATGCAGTCCACAAAAAGGGTGGGATTCAGTCTTCTCATCAATGTATTGCGTCAACTCGGCTTTCTGCTGCCTTTTATGTGGCTCTTGTCTCACCTTATGGGAATGACCGGTATCTGGTGGTCATTTCTTGCTGCAGAAACCTTGACTGTTATCATCAGCTGGGTTCTTTACCGAAAATATCCAGTTGCCTGTTAGCCTGGCTTCTCATCTCATCTTAAACTTTTCCATTAAATCTTTGTTGGTAGTCAAGTCCGGCTTTGCCTCTTCCGGCAGCAGGGTCTGATAAACTCTGCCATGAAGCCGCCCTTTCCATTCTGCCTTTGCCTCTTTTAAAATCTCAGGCTTTGCCAGCAGATCATATCCCACCAGGGCTAAGGTCTTTGCTGCTGTTTCCAGCACCCGTTTACCTGCCTGACTTCCTGCAAATCTACAGGTTGTCCAGCTGTGCCAGCCTGTATCTTCAGATGGTGAAAGGGCCACATTTAAAAAAGCCAGCGGCCCATACCAGCTGTATTCGGAAGAGTCTGTCACCGGCTGGCTGCCTAATACTGTTTCTAAAATCTCTCCTGTATATCCGGTTTCCTCTGTGTTCATAGCATGTTGGATAGCTTTGGCTGCTTTCTGATCTTCTTCTGAATAGGCAGGCGCACCTACATAGCGGAGATTTTCTTCTACCAGCTGTCCCAGTCTGAAATTGGGAATTAAATCGTGGGTAGCAGTGATGACTTCTTTTGTTACAGTTGTTCCCGTAGCCTGAGCGCATCCTTTGGCGCAGGCATTGAGCCTTGACAAAATATCCTGGGCCAGTTCCGCCGTTTTTGTTCTTCCTACACACCAGAGAATGGTATTGGCAGGAACCACATTGGGAAAGCTGTTTCCTACATCAGGAAAAGCGTAATTCAAGGTTGTAGGCGAGTCCTCACTTCCCGGTTTAATATGCTCCCGAAGCATTTCAATAGCATGGCCCATAAGCATGGCTCCGTCTAAAGAGCTGCGTCCGTTCCAGGGAGCATTCCCATGAGCACTCTTTCCTGTAAAATGATATTTTACATTAAAATAAGCATTGGTATCGCAGGCTGCAGCCCTGTTGAGATGGCTGGGATGCCAGTCAATAAAAGCATCGATTCCTTCAAACAGCCCTTCCCTTGCCATAAAAGGCTTTCCAATACACAACTCTTCTGCCGGAGTACCAAACACTTTGATGGTGCCCTCTATCCGGTTTTCCTCCATATATTGCCGCAGGGCCGCTGCTGCAAGGATTCCGCCCACAGCCATCAAGTTATGACCGCAGCCATGTCCCGGAGCCATATCCACAACTGGGTCCTTTGAAGTAGCATCTTTTTTCTGCGATAATCCGGGCAAAGCATCGTATTCAGAGCTAAAGGCCAGCACCGGGCGTCCTGACCCATATATGGCTGTAAAGGCTGTGGGTATGCCTGCTGCGCTGCGGTCCACAGAAAATCCATAGCCCTCCAGCAAGTTTGCTGCAGCCTGGCTTGCTTCATATTCCTGCATGGACAGTTCCGGATGCTCCCACAAAAAATCCGAGACAGCAAAGGCGGATTCTTTGTTCTTATCAATCCACTGACAAATCGTTTCTTTTTTTTTCATCTTTTTTCCCCTATTTCTAAAACAAAATTGTGAAATTGTTTATCCCACTTTATTAAAGAGCAAATTTCATGCCAAAGGAAAAGAGAAAAAACAACCCGTTTTAGGGTCGTTTTTTCTCTCGTTTCGCAAGAATATTTCGTCAAATAGGCAAAATGACAGGTTTTTTAACACTGACCCGCAAATGGGTCAACAGCTCAAATTTGGGTCACTTTTCTTTTTCTGCTGATTTTACATATTTTAAATACTTTCTGCTGGCTCCTGATTGGCTGATTTCCAGGGCTTTGGCCACTTTGTAGCTACTGGAATATTTTTGGAATGCCATTTCAATCAGCTGGGCCTCTACCTTTTCCACTGCCTCCTGCAGAGGCAAAATCCGATTTACTTTCACATCTTCCTGCAGACCATCGGTCATAATGCGGATGTTGCTGGGCAGCGATTCTTCGTCAATTACGCCCGACCTGTTTGTAACTACAAGGCGTTCTATGAGATTTTCCAATTCCCGAATATTGCCCGGCCAGCGATACTCATTTAAAATTTCCAGCACTTTATCTACGATTTCCACCTGTCTGCCATAGCGGTTGCAGAAATACTGCAGAAAGGATTTTACCAGCTCATCAATGTCCTCCTTCCTCTGGCGCAGGGCCGGCATATGCAGCGGTACTACATTAATCCGATAGTAGAGGTCGCTTCGAAAGAGACCCTCTTCAATGAGCTTTTCCAGATTTTTGTTGGTAGCTGTAATAATCCTCACATCCACAGGCTTTTCCGCTGTTCCTCCAATTCGGGTAATGGTTTTATTTTGAAGGGTATGGAGCAGCTTTGCCTGCAAGTTTAAGGGCATATCTCCAATTTCATCGAGAAACAGGCTGCCTCCATTAGCCATTTCAAACAGCCCCGGCTTTCCGCCCTTTTTCGCTCCGGTAAAAGCCCCTGATTCATAGCCGAACAGCTCTGATTCAATCAGATTTTCCGGGATAGCAGCGCAGTTGAGTTCAATAAAGGTTTTACCCCTTCGCTGGCTGTTATCGTGGATATGCCTTGCCAGCATACTCTTTCCTGTTCCGGTTTCCCCTGTGACCAAAATACTGGAATCCGCCTTGGCCACTTGACCTGCCGCTTCATAAAGCTTGGCTACGGCAGGGCTCTTGGTAATCAGCTTTTTATCTTTGTAGTCAGGCTCCTGATTCCTGCTTTTATGATATTGATCAAGGAGGCTTAGCTCATCCATGAACCGAGCGTTACTGACGCATAAAACCACGTCTCCTTCCTGATCTTTTACTGGGGTAGCCGTTACGATAGCTTCTCCGCCCGGCCCCTTCTGCACAATGGTAATGGGCCGTTTTTCCCTCAGAGCAATGCGAACTGCAGAGGGCCGATAGAAGCCCCTCTTTTCCATATCTGTTACACTTTTCCCCACAATCTCTTGTTTCTCAGTTGCCGAGCGGCTCTCAAAGGTTTTATTAATAAAAATAATGGTCCCCTTTGCGTCTGTAACATGAAAACTATCCATACAATTGTCCATGGCCAGATAATAGGTGTCCCGTTCTTTCTTCAACTGCCGGCATGCCTCATACAAGCTTTCCAGCGATTCGTCCAAGCTGCCGCTGATCTCTGTACCCAAGAGCGTTTCCATTTTTCTAACAAATTCCTGACCCTTCATCTTGCTGTGCCTCCATCCTAAAAAACTACTGTTCCTTTCTATCGTGAATCTTGAAAGCAGCAAACCTGAGAATGGCTGCCAGCAGAACAGCGACACAGGCCACTGCCCAGAAAGCAGCGTAGCTGCCCGTCATATCGTAGATTCTGGCCGCTACCATTCCTCCAAAAGCGCCGCCAATGCTTGTTGCCATATTCATAACCCCTACCAGAGTGCCGTAATCTTTGTCTCCAAAGAGCCCATTTACCATCAGCGGAGGGATAACGGTAATCGTCGGTCCTCCAAACCCATAGCAGGCAATGACAAGGAATACGAGTATCCCTGCTGCGCTTGGCATAATAAAGAGGGCTGCAAAGGTTGCGGCAAAAATAATGGTAGTAAGAACGGTGCTGACGCGGATTCCCAGCCTGTCCGTTACAGCCCCCATCACTGGTTTTCCAATGATAAGGGAGCCCAACAGCAAGCCGTGCAGAGATGCGGCCCGTCCTTCTTCAATTCCGCATCCCACAAAGTAAGCCACGGAATTGGCCAGGATAGCGCTGGATGCCAAAATAACCAATACTGTGGAAAGTACGGCAAGATAAAACTCGGGAGTACCCATAGCTTCCGCCAGGTTCTTTCCTGTTTTTTCAGAAGCAGCAGCCGCTAGTTCCGTTTCATCTTCTCCCATTCTGACAAAGCCTTTTGATTCCGGTTTATCATTACCAAAGAGCAGCACAATGAGCATTAACAGGATAAAAACAGCTCCCAGAGCAAGATAGCCTGTCCTCCATCCATAAGAGGAAATGACTCCATTGAGAACAGGAGACAGGATCAGTCCTCCTAAACCGCTTCCCAGAAAAGCAATGCCTGTAGCAGTGCCGCGGACCTTTCCGCCAAACCACTTGTTGATAAGAATGGAAACAGGCATAGGAGCCGTTCCCGCAAATCCAATACCTAAAATAACCGCAAAGGTGTAAAAGGCGGTGAGGGAATTTGCTTTTGAAAAACCAAAATATCCGATAAATCCTAGCAGACAGCAGATTCCTACCCAGATTCGCCAGTTTCCTCTGCCCATGATCTTCCCTAAAAATGGGGAGCAAATCACACAGGCAATGGATAAAATGGTCAAATAGGTCATCCAAGTTCCCCGCTCAAATCCCAGGTCCTCTGTTACCGGCAGGACAAATACACTGGTAAGGGAAACAAATCCCACATAAGCAAAGGTCATTAAAAAAAGTCCGACAATTACAATAATCCATCCATAGTAGAATCTCCCATTCTGCTTAAACTGAATGTCTTTCATGTTCTCCTCCTTTACAAATCAAACAGTTTCTACTTATGGGATAAATCAATTTCACATCAATAGATTATGCAAGTGTCATGCCATTTTTCATAAAATTCTCACAGAAATTTGTGTCACATACTCCTGGATCTGTTCTGTAAACAGATGATCAATAATATAGGATTCCATATAATTTCCTGAAAGGTTCAGCTCCTGCTCCTCGGCATAAGAGAGCATCCGTTCATAGCATTCCCCCACGGTATCCCAACTGCCCTTGTGATATGCAGTAAGGTATTCCCCTGCTTTTAGCACTTCAAACTGAGTCTTGGCAGGTTTCCTCTGGGTAATGAGAATCGTATTATGGTAATTATCATAAATGCTGTTTTGAATATCGGAAGCTTTCTGCAAATAACCAATCCGGTAGGCCTCATCCTGGTTGTTTTTCAAAAAATCCATAATAGCCTGATTGGTCTTTTTTAAAAAAGCTGCATCGGTTTTTTCTTCAATTGGCGTGTACACATAGTATCTCCTTGGATAGTATATTTTATCAATCCTGCTCCAATCCTGCCTCTCCATCTCTAGAAGATAGGAGATACGTTCCCGGAGCCACTGCTTTTGGTTTTTTAGCTTTCTGATCTGCCCTTCAATCTGAGCATTTCTCTTTTGGAAAGCTGCAAGCATTTTCTCCGGGTTGCGGTGCTCCAAAAAGTCCCGAATCTGCACCAGCGGCATTCCCAACTCTTTTAACTGCATGATCGTATCAAAGATCTCAATCTGATAGATGGAATAATAGCGGTATTCGTTTTCCAGCACAATCTCCGGTGAAAAAAGGCCGATCTTATCATAATAAAAAAGCGTATCCTTTGTTACGCCCATGGCTCTTGCAAACTCTCCAGTGGTCATATAGTTTTCTCTGTTTATTTTCATAAAAATCTCCTTGACTATGGTGTTACTCCATCCTTTATGATAACAGTCAGTAGAAAAAAAGCAAGGAGGAAATCATGACACAAACCATTGGCCGGGACTATAGCCCGCTGTCTTTATTAAAATTTGCTCTGCCATCCATTATCATGATGGGATTTATGTCCCTTTATACGATTGTAGATGGTATGTTCGTTTCACGCTATGTAGGGAGCAATGCTCTGTCATCTGTTAATATTGTCTATCCTGTTTTAAATTTATTGATCGCAGCAGGACTGATGCTGGCAACAGGAGGCAGCGCTGTTGTAGCCAAAAGATTTGGGGAGCAAAAGCCGGAAGAGGCCCGCAGCACCTTTTCTATGGTTGTTGCAATCGGTCTGGCTGTCAGTGTTTTACTGACTGTGCTGACCATGCTGCTGGCAGAACCCATCTGTTATTTTTTAGGAGCTGATGATGTTTTGTTTGCCAACTGCAAAACTTATCTTTGCGTTTTGATGCTCTTTGCTCCGGCCTGCATGCTGCAGACTTTGTACCAGTCTTTCTTTGTCGCTGCCGGAAAGCCGAACCTGGGTCTCCTTTTGATCATCTGTGCAGGTCTTGCCAATGTTATGCTGGACTGGCTGTTTATTGCTGTCTTTCAGTGGGTTGTGGACGGGGCCGGTATGTATACCGGGATTGGGTCAATGATTCCAGGAGTCTGTGGGTA
>CAUEYG010000080.1 GCA_959021945.1 uncultured Eubacteriales bacterium
CAGCATTGGGATATGCGTAACAGCTGTATTAGATCAATACAGCGGTCTTTATCGCTGCGCGGAAAGTACGCTTAAATACGTTAAAAATCAGGACAAAGGGTATGCGGCCTGTTATCTGGATACTTCTAATGAACTGGGCACCATGCTTACTCAAGTATATACGGATAATCATTTTATCAACTCCATTGATCATGTGAGCAGTTACCAAGATCAAAATCTGGTTTCCTTTGCTCTGGAACTTTTAGGGAAGGCTGAAAATTTAGATGACGCTCTCTTCCTTCTTTTGGCTCGTATTGGAAGGAGCGCTCAGTTGGACCGGGTCTCCATTCTGGAAATTGACCCGGATTACCTCAGCTGCCGCTTTACACATCAATGGTCCAGAAACGCATCAGAAATGTACAAACCACAAAATTATTATCTGACAGAAGAACAGTTTCAAATACTAAGCCGCAGTTATGATGGGGATAGGCTGTGCGCAAAAAACTTATTTTCTGCAGAGACGTCCATGGACAGCTGTCTCCATGCCCCTATGCTCAATCATGGAATATGCACAGGAATTTTCGCCTTTGAAAAAAAAGTCCAGCACTGGAAATGGACAAAAGAGCAAGAAAAGCTCCTTAAAGAATTAGTCAAAATTCTTTCTTCTTTTATATTAAAGGCCCGTGCGGATACTGTCAGCCAAGCAAAAACAGACTTTTTGTCCCGTATGTCCCATGAAATCCGCACCCCAATGAATGCAATTTCCGGTATGACGGCCATTGCCAAAACAGCCTGTGATAATCCGGAAAAAGTCTTAGACTGCCTGAAAAAAATTGAAACTGCCAACTCCTATCTCCTGACATTGATCAATGATATTTTGGACATGTCAAAGATAGAGAGCGGTAAGTTAGAATTAAATGAGGAGCCTGTTCAATTATCAGAACAGATCAGGAAATTGGAAGCAGTCTTAAAGCCTCAGGCGGAAGACAAGGGTATCCATCTTACCATTGAAAACGGCTATGACGCTGACCGGGGTCTGCTGTTGGACCCTCTGCGCTTAAATCAAGTCTTAATCAATATCATTGGAAACGCCCTTAAATTTACAGACCCGGGAGGCGATGTCACAATGGAAGTCAAGGCTTTGGAGGAAAAGGAGCAGTATGTAACGCTTCTTCTCTCTGTCACAGATACAGGAATCGGAATCAGCAAGGAAGAAATCCATCGTATCTTTAACGCTTTTGAACAAGCAAACCCAAAGACCTCTTCTTCCTATGGAGGTACTGGCCTTGGACTTTCCATTTCTTCCAGGCTCGTAAAAATGATGGGAAGCACATTAAAGGTAAAAAGTGAAAAGGGCAAGGGTTCTACCTTTTACTTTACTCTGAAAGCGCCTTGCTGCATTCTTGACCAACCTTCCGAGTTACAGGAGGATGCAGGAAAGTCTCTGCTCCGCCGCCAATTTTCCGGGAAACGGATTCTTATGGCAGAGGATAATGATCTGAATCGGGAAATTGCCGAATCCATTTTAGAGATGAATCAAGTTCTCGTTGATTCTGTACCAGATGGAAAAGCAGCAGTACAAAGTTTTAAGGAGCACCCGTCATACTATTATGATGCCATTCTCATGGATATCCGCATGCCTGTTATGGATGGACTGGAAGCCACCAGGCAAATACGCATATTGGAAAAGGAAGATTCCCGTACGATTCCTATTATCGCTATGACAGCCAATGCTTTTGATTCTGATTTTAAAAAGTCCATTGACAGCGGTATGAACGGGCATCTTGCAAAGCCACTGGAAATTGATAAATTGTTAGACACATTAACAGCCTGCCTGAAAAACAACGAAAAGAGAAGCGGCAAATGAACTGGTTTGCCCTGCTTCTCTTTTCTCTAAGAGATATTCACAAAAGGATATCTCTGTTTCATTATTCAATGGAAATCAGCTTTTTCTGCTCTTCCAGTTTTTGGGGTTCATCCTTTGGTATGGCCAGATGCAAAATTCCATCTTTAAAGGAAGCCTTAATCTCTTCCTCTGTCACGCCTTCTCCTACATAGAAGGTCCTGGAACAGGATCCGGTGTACCTCTCTCTGTGGATATAGTTCCCGTCTTCGTCCTTTTTATCATTAGAACTGTCCGTCTTTGCTGTAATTGTCATGTAGCCGTTTTGCAGCTCTGCATGAATCTCTTCCTTCGAAAATCCGGGAAGATCAATATCCATCAGATAATTCCCGTCTTTTTCCTGAATGTCCGTTTTCATCATAGCCGGCTGTCTATCAGCTACCCTTCCAAAAAATGGATCCTTAAAAATCTCATCAAATAAGTCGAAACTAAAGTTTTTTCTTGGCATCATCATCTCATATCCCTCCTTGATTTTTTGAACCCGGCTTTATCCGCCGGGTTGCTATTGTTACGATCTATTCTATTCCCCCTTTTGGAACAATTATATAATATCACTTTTTGTTAGCACTGTCAAGTAGTGAGTGCTAATATTTTCAGAACTTTTTTTCTCTTTGCCATCATTCCTGGCTTTTATTGTCAGGCCGCGCCTTGGTCACTGCTGCCGCAAGCATTTTCAAATTCCTGCAGTTTTGCCTTGGCCTTTTCACTGAGGTTCTGTGGAACCTGGATTTGAATGGTCACGTATTGACAGCCTCTTTGTCCGTTTTTTCCCATTGGAGCAATGCCCTTATCTTTTAAACGTATCTTAGTACCGGACTGAGTGCCTGGCTGAATCTTGCACATTACTTTTCCATACAAAGTCTGCACCATGGCTTTTCCGCCTAAGACTGCTGTTGTAAATGGAATGGACACTGTCGTGTAAACGTCGTTTCCCCTTCTTTCAAATCCCGGTTTTGAGCCTATATTCACTTTCAATAGAAGATCTCCCGGTTCGCCTCCGTCGCTGCCCGGCATCCCTTTACCACGCAGACGTATGCTTTGGCCTTGGTCAATACCGGCTGGAATATGCACCTTTAATGTACTGCCGCTGCTGCTTCCATGACTTCCTGACAGATTAAGGAATTTGTCACAGCCGAAAACAGCTTCATCAAAGCTAATTTCCATTTCCGCCTGTATGTCAGCTCCCTTTTGACGGAACGTGCTGCCGCCAAAGCCATGGGCGTAGTCTGCTCGAGAAAAACCGCCGCCAAATATATTTCGTAATATGTCATCCATATCATCGCCATCAAAGTGATACTCCTGATAGCTTCCATTAGGTCCACGATATCCATAGGACCCGCCGTTGCCTTGGCCTTTAAATCCATAGGCGCCGGCGTCTCCTCCACCAGAAGCTCCGCCGTCAAAAGCTGCATGTCCAAACCGGTCATAGAGTTTTTTCTTTTCCGGATCATTTAAAACAGAATAGGCCTCCGATAATTCCTTGAATGTTTCTTCTGCTTTTGCATTACCGGAATTTGTATCAGGATGATACTGTTTTGCCAGTTTCCGGTATGCTTTTTTTATTGTATTCTGATCCGCATCTCTTTTTATACCAAGCACCTCATAGTAATCGCGTTTTGATGCCATAATCATCACCCCTTTTTTCATCATGATAACAAACATACCTCACAGGAGGACCTATGAGGTATGTTTTACGGAAACGTATTATCCCTCGATGGAGATGTACCGCTTCTTTTCTTCAATTTTTTTCTGGTCCTCTTTTGGAATGCGGAAGGTCAGAATACCGTTTTCATATTTTGGATGGATATCTTTTTCAGTAACATGCTCTCCTACATAGAAACTGCGGCTCATACTTCCTGTATAGCGCTCGCGCCTTACATAGTTATCTTTGTCATCTTCCTGGTTGTTTTCCAAGCCTTTGGCTGCGCTGACTGTCAGATATCCATTTTCCAAGGCCATTTGAATATCCTCTTTTTTAAATCCCGGCAGATCAATATCTACCTCATATCCATCATCGGTTTCTTTTACATCTGTTTTCATCAGATTTTGGACTCGTTTTCCATATAGCTTTTTCTCTACATTTGGAAATGCAGGAAAGGAAAAGTCGTTCATAAAGTCATCAAATAAGTTTTCTCCAAAAATACTAGGCATCAACATAAATCATATCCCCTTTCTATATGTTTTCATTCCTTTGGCAACCGCCTATTTTCCATTAATTAAGAACAATTGATCGGAAGATTTATCCCCTTTAAAACTCCTGTTCTTTTGTTCTGAACATAGTATACCGCTTTTTGTTAGCACTGTCAGGTGGTGAGTGCTAACATTTTCAATTCTCGCCTTTTCTGTTTATTATAGGCTGCTACAATATTATACAATACATTGTTTACGGCGCTTGGCATCAATGGCCTTCCTGACTTACTGGCGAAGATAAACTAGCTCTGTACTTGTACAGTATACATGGTAAGGACGTCTAAGAGGAGCTCCCCTCATCCTGAATCCCATCCATACGGTCAACAGTTACTTTTTATATGGTTCTCCTGTGTTATGATATCAGACATATCAATAGCGGGTGGTTTTCTGTTTCGCACGCTCAACCGGGTCACGACCCATAATAAAAATCCCCCTGGATCTATTTTTTCAATAGTTCCAGGGGACACCCCTTAAAATTTCCTTATTTGATCTGTTCATCAAGGAAAGTCTCGATTCGCTTGACAAACCGTTCTGCATTTTCATGCTGTTCTTTGACTTCCTGCTTCGATACGACATAAAATTCACCGTAGTCGCTTTGGGTCCGCAAAGAGAAAGCCTCTTTGGCGATTTGCGCATACTCCACTTCCAACAATCCTGTTTTAATGTAGTCTTTGTTGTCGATTTTATATCTGGCCAGTGCGATATCATCTTGTTTAGGCAACAAACTCAACTCCTTCGTTTATAACATTTTTAAAGAAAGGTGATGAGCCTTTCCATCGTTCAAATGTAACTTTATCTTGTAATAGAAGAGAAACTACGACATCATACTGCAAATCCAGTTCCAGGGAGAAATCAGAAAAGGCCCGGTTGAATTCCTTGATTTTACTTGCAGGTAAATCCACGATGACCATCACATCAATATCCGATTCATCATCATAATCTTCTCTGGCGTAAGAGCCATATAAAATGACTGAATGAAGCTGACTGCCAAATTGGCCTTTTGCCCGCTCACAAATACGTTTAAGGATTACATCTAAGGTATCTTTACTGCACATTGCGTCACCTCCTGCTCCTTTATTTTTCGGCCGAAACAGCAAAGCCGCAATCCAGCATAAATACTGGGGATGCGGCCATTTTTTTATCTTTTCCATCTGCAAAAGTCAGAGTATAACACAATTTGTGAGTTCGTAATATTCAATTATCATTATGTAAAGAGTTCTTTTAGTTTCGATCATAACCGTTGTATTTTTTTATTTCACACCGAGCACCGTGCCGGCAGCAAAGACAATTGCAGATAAGAAAAACAAATAAAACATAATCGAAAAAACAAATGATTGTTTATATCTCATTTGAACATATTCATAGGTTGTATGAACTCCAAGCACTAAAAATATAGTAGCAAAGCAACAATACCTAAAAAAGGAGTCTTTAGTGAGAAAGAGGCATATGGCAGCGATAAGGGCCACTATGGTTAATACATTCAATAATTTTTTACTCATTGCTGTTTGTTCCTATTTGCAGATGCTACAAAATCGTGATTTTCCAGTACTTCCTTTTTTAGCTGCAGGAACTGCTCATACATGTTCTTGTTGTACAGTAAGACTTCCTGAGACTTTACAGCTTTATATTTTAATCGCTCATTCTCTAGTTCCTTTAACCTGAATCTTTGTGGGAGCTGCTCCGAAACCTCATATTTGCTGTAAGTCAGGGTTGAAGGTATATAAACAAATTTATCCGGTCCAAACAAAGAATTTTTCAAGCTTTTTAAGAAAAGGATGTATTCTTTTCCCTCCTGCATTGGAGAATAACCCTCGGAACATAATAGCATCCCTTTTATCCCTGTGCAGTTGACTGGTTCAAAAATACGAAGCAAATCTCCCCCCTGGGCCCTTCCCTGATAAACCTTTTTTACTTTTAATTCCGATAAAACACATTCCTGGTAAATTTCTCTTTTGCTTCCTTCCTCCAATCCAGCCCTTACAATAAGATCTGCCGAATCTGCAAGCTCCTGGTATTGAATGGTTTCTGCCCCTTCTCCGTATACATCATATAATTGATCAAAGGGATAATGGTAATACAAAACTTTCAGTTCTTTATTTTTTATATATGTATTGAAATCCGTGTCATTTATATAAGTTTTTTTTGTTTCAGCACCATAAATGACTGCGCAGACGAAAAGGAGCAGGAAGCCTACTCCCAGCATCAGCAGTCGTATCCATATGTTCTTTTCTTTCATATTAAATATCCTGTTTTTCCTTTCTGTCTGCCACTTTTCCCTGCTGGATTTCAATTAACTCATCACATTCTTGCAAATCATCAGCATTGTGGCTGGCAATAATGGCCACGGCCCCTTGCCGGACTTCTTCCCTTATTACTTGTTTAATAAGGACGATTCCCTCTTTATCCAAGGCGTTTGTAGGCTCATCTAACAGCAGAACTTTGGGGTGCTCCATAATGGCCTGTGCAATGCCAAGTCTTTGTTTCATTCCCAGGGAATATTTTTTAATAGTCCGCTTATCCTTTGCAGATAACCCCACCCGTTCTAAAGCAAATTGTAGATCTTCAGGTGAGGCAACTTTTTTGATTGCGGCCAAAGTCTGCAGCACTTGCATTGCGGTGTAGTTTTTCCAAAAATCCGGGCTTTCGATTACAACCCCTACGCTTTCAGGGAAATCCATTTCTTTATGAAGGACCTTTCCATCAATGATTACCCTTCCTTCTGTTGGCCGAATTAGACCTGCA
>CAUEYG010000081.1 GCA_959021945.1 uncultured Eubacteriales bacterium
CCCATAGGCGCGGATTTTGAAGGTATATTTTTTGCCCTTGCTCAGTTTCTTGTTGGTATATTTCACCGTGCTGCTTTTTGTAATGGTTTTTATAGCCTTAAATTTGCCTTTTGTACCCTTAGCACGATAAATTTTGTATCCCTTTGCGCCCGAAATCTTGTTCCACTTAACCACAGCCATGCGCTTGCCTGCTGTTGCCTTTGTTTTTGGCGCTGCTAGCTGAGGTGCAGCGCTTTTCACTGCTGAAAATGGACTGTACTGGTTGCCTTTGTAAGCTCTGATCTTATAATAATAGGTCTTTCCGGTTTCCAGGCCTGTATTTTTATAACTTTCCGCAGGCCCTAAAGTTTTTATTTTCTTGTAAGTACCATTTTTCGATGTGGCTCTGTAGATCTGGTAGCCGCCTACGCCCTGCTGTTTTTTCCAGGTCAGCTTAAGACTGTTATAGCTGCTGTTTGAAACTTTGACAACAGGCGCATTGAGCGCCGCTGGTTTTTGCGCTGTGATTTCTGTACCAAGCAGTGATCTCAAATTAGACAACTCACTGCCGGCGGTTGTTCGATACAGATCCTGGGCGCTAAACAGCGTATACCCGGAAAAGCCGGTATTTCTAAGGATTTGCACTTGCTCTTTCAGGTTTGTAGATTTTTTCTTCCAGCCTGGGTCATCGCTAACTGTTGTTCCTGCACGATATAATGCCAATCCGGCATATAGCGGAATCTTTTTCTGATTCAGCTGCTTCCACTCCTGAGCGCACTGGGAAAACATAGCGCGATTTCCAGATGCGCCCCATTGGTTGGACCAATAGATCTGAGGCATTAAATAATCAACGTACCCTGCCTCAGAAATCCAGCGATCAATATCAGCGCCACCCATCCTACAATTTTCCAAATTTCCCTGGGGACTGATCCCAAACACAGCGGTCCGGTCTTTTTGTTTTACGTTTTTATAAACAGACTGAACCATTTGATTGATATAACTGCGTCTGGCAACCGGAGAAGGCTCCTGTCCCACTTTCATAGTAAGATTACCCTGAACATCCTTGTACCCTTCGCTCGCATGATAAAAGTAATCATCAAAATGAATGCCATCCACATCATAGGCCATTACTTCAGAAACAGCAGTATTGATTCTCTGCGTTGTTGATTGCCTGGCCGGATCTAAATAGTAGCTATAGTCCAGCCGGTACGGGTTCATCCAGGCATGAAGTTCCATACCCTTGCTGTGGGCCTGCTGTACCATTAATTTCAGAGGGTCATACGCACTGGAAACATATTGATTTCGCCGAAAGGTCTTTGACGGATAGATGGCGTCATCAAAGGCCCGCACGTGGAGAAAAATCGTATTCACGCCATTGGCTTTGGCGTCTGTCAAAAATTTGTCCGCATTTTTTAGAAAGACGGATTCCGTAGAAGCGTTTAATCCTAATTTTGGAAAATCAAAGACGGATACCCATAACCCCCTCATCTCCTTTTGAGCAGCAGACGCCCGGTCTGTTTGGGAAAAAGGCAGACCGCTGAAAAACACGCCCATCACCAATAAAAGACATAAAAAAAACCGCCCTGCTTTTCGCATCATAATTGGTCCTCCGTTTCTTGTATTCTGCATCCAGCTGTACATTTCCGTACTGAGAACAGACTGGGCTAATAAATTTTATATTCCCCGCAAAAACGGCTTGAAACTAGCAATTTTTTCCAATTTCTTTCAAGTCAAATTATACCACGATTATTTGCCCTGCTGTCACAGATAATAGATACATGAGTATTTTTATTTTTACAATCGGCGCTCTCGGCTATGGTCTGGCGGAAACTCTTTTTCGCGGCTATACCCACTGGACCATGATGCTGACTGGAGGAGCCTGCCTTTTAACATTATATTATCTGAATCAACAATTTAATAAGACCCCTCTGCTCCTGAAAGCTCTGGGAGGGGCCCTGATCATAACCTTTTATGAATTTTCCGTTGGTTTGATTGTAAATATCTGGTACAAGTGGGATGTGTGGGACTACTCCCTGCTCCCGGGAAATATCCTGGGGCAGATCTGCCCATTATTTACCCTAATTTGGTTTTTTCTGTGTCTTGGCCTGGCCCTTATTTCCAAAGGTCTGTATTATGGATACCAAGTTTTTCGGCCTTGAATACTGGGTCAATGCCCTGGGCCTTTTGTTCCTGATAATCTTTTAATACGCGGATGGCAATGCCGCCCAACAAAATAATCGCAATAATATTGACAGTGGCCATGAGCCCCATAATAACATCAGCCAGATTCCAAGCTGTAGTCAGATCGTTTTGCGCTCCGTAAAAAATCATCACAACGGCTAGAATACGGAAGATAAACATGAAAATTTTATTCTCACTGATGAATTTGATGTTGGCTTCTGCATAAAAATAGTTTCCGATCAGTGAGGTAAAGGCAAACAGACAAATGGCTACTGTGATAAAATGAATTCCCGCTTCACCGAAAACAGAGGCTACAGACTGCTGAACAAGAGGGATTCCGTTGAGTTCTCCCCCTACCGTGTATTGGTCTGTCAAAAGTACAATAAACGCTGTGGTAGAACAAATCAGCAATGTGTCGATAAAAACAGACAGTACCTGTACAAGCCCTTGTTTTGCTGGGTGGGAAACGTTTGCAGCCGCCGCAGCGTTTGGAGCAGAGCCCATGCCTGCCTCGTTAGAAAAGAGTCCTCGTTTAATCCCCAGCACCACGCAGGAGCCTGCAAATCCTCCAAAGATAGACTCCCAGTCAAAGGCGGCTGTCATGACGATCTTCATAGCTTCCGGCAGATATCCAATATTCAAAAAGAAAATAATCAGTCCAATGGCAATATATAGCCCGGCCATAATGGGAACTAAAACAGAAGACAGTTTACTAATCTTATGGGTTCCCCCAAAGAACAGTACAGCAGAGCCGGCTGCTACAATAATACCGATAATCATAGGAACATTGGTATTGGAAAAGTCGGGAACATAATACTCAAAAGCAGAAGCGATATTATAGGACTGCAGACCGTTAAACCCAAAGGCAAACGTCAGAATCAGCAGTATCGCAAAAACAATTCCCAGCCATCTGGCGCCTAATGCTCTTTGAATATAGTAAGCAGGGCCTCCCTTGAAAATTTTTCCGTCCCTCTCTTTATAGACTTGAGCCAAAGTGCTTTCAATAAAAGCGGATGCGCTTCCTACAATGGCCATAATCCACATCCAAAATAGAGCTCCCGGTCCACCCATAACAATGGCTGTGGAAACACCGGCAATGTTTCCGGTACCTACTCTAGAGGCTGTGGCGATCATCAGCGCCTGAAACGACGAGATGCTGCCTTCCTCTTCACTTTTTTCCCGCACTACCCGCAGGGATTCAGGGAACATTCGAATCTGCACAAAGCCTGTCCGAATGGTAAAGTAAAGGCCTACTGCAATGAGCAGGATAATCAAGAACTTGCTGTACAGGAAATCATTTGCTGCGTCTAAAAACTCGGTAAATAACCCCATATTATTCTCCTTTAACCATAAAATTTCTCTTTCACATCAGAGATTTTTCTTTTATAATGTTTTTGCAGGTTTATTAACCTACACGCTTTTAAATGTACCATAAATGCATACCATAAGTAAAGTATTTATGTATAAGGAGAGATTTATGTCTGAATTTAATTTAAAAAAACTGCAAAACGGCAGTGATATTCGCGGTATTTCCCTGACTGGAATCGATGGCGAGCTGCCGAATCTGAGAGATGCGGAGGCGGAAAGATTGGCTGCAGGCTATCTTCTGTGGCTGTGTGAGAAAACAGGAAAAAAGCCTGAGGCTTTGACAGTTTCCATCGGTTATGACCCGCGCCTTTCCGGCAGGTGTCTGAAAAACAGTCTTGTTCTGGGCATGGGCCCTTATGGAACAACGATTTTGGACTGCGGTCTGGCTTCTACCCCTGCTATGTTTATGTCCACCGTCTTCCCCCAGTATGACTGTGACGGAGCCATTATGATTACAGCCAGCCATCTGCCTTACAATCGCAACGGATTCAAATTTTTTGACAAAAACGGCGGTCTCAACAAGGCTGATATCTCCAGGATCATTCAATATGCAGAATCGGACCAAGAGCTCAAAGCTTTGGGTGAGCCCGGTTTCTGCCACCAGGAAATTCGAATTGTGGGACAAAAGAGTTATCCGGTGCAGGAAACGGATCTTATGGATACCTACTGCGCCTACCTTCGCCAAAAGATACAAGAGGAGGTCTCTCATCCTGACCATTATGACAAACCTCTTTCCGGTTTAAAAATCGTTGTAGATGCTGGTAACGGCAGCGGCGGTTTTTATGCAAAAAAGATTCTGGCCCCTTTAGGGGCTGATGTGAGCCGCAGCCAATTCTTAGCGCCGGATGGAACCTTTCCAAACCATGCTCCCAATCCGGAAGACCCGGAAGCCATGAATGCTGTAGCCATGCAAACCTTGTCCGCCGGCGCTGATCTGGGCCTGATCTTTGATACAGATGTAGACCGTTCTGCAGCAGTGGATCATCGGGGCCGTGAAATATCCAGAAACGGAATTGTAGCACTGGCAGCAGCCCTGGTTGCTGAGGACCATCCCGGCTCTACCGTTGTTACAGATAGTATAACCAGCGATCCCCTTTCTGTATTCCTGGAGAAAGATCTGGGACTGCATCATCTTCGGTTCAAACGAGGTTATAAAAATGTTATCAATAAGGCGATTGAACTCAATGAGCAGGGAGTTGACTGTCAACTGGCTATCGAAACTTCCGGCCACGCAGCTCTAAAAGAAAATTATTTTCTGGATGACGGGGCTTACCTGGCCACAAAGATTGTGATTAAAACAGCCCAGCTGGCGCTCCGGGGGAAAACCTTGGACAGCCTGATTGAGCGCCTTGAGCAGCCTGCAGAAGCGGAAGAAATACGAATTCCTATCCAGGCTTCAAATTTTGGCCCATATGGCGACCAAATTTTGGAGGATTTAAAGGATTTTGTCAAAAAAGAAGATAATTTAACTCTCGTGACCCCTAATTATGAAGGAGTTCGAATCGCCTTTCCCCATGGATGGTGCCTCCTGAGAAAATCCCTTCACGATCCGATTCTTCCCCTCAATATAGAATCGGAAAAAGTGGGCGGATGTGAGGAGATCAAAGGTAAAATCAGAGAGTTTTTACAAGGCTACAATCAGTTAGATCTAGGACGAATGCAGTAAGTTTAGGAAGTGAAGCTATGATGAATTTTGTTACCTGCGGTCAAATGAAAATTTTAGAAAAAAGGGCTGACAGCCGGGGTTTATCCTATTATCAAATGATGGAAAACGCCGGAACAATGGCTGCGGAAATCATATGTGAAAAATACGGTGCATCTATAAAAGGTACGAAAGTCATTATATTCTGCGGAAAGGGCAATAATGGTGGAGACGGCTTTGTAGCAGCCAGAAAGTTCCTGGAACAGGACGCCATTGTTACAATTGTACTTGTAGACGGACCTCCTGCGGCCGGGGATGCCATTACAAATTTCAAGCTGATTAAAAAGCAAGTGCAGATTATTGATATGGTAAAAACAGATTCACCTTTCATGGAAATCAGAGGAAGACAGGAAATCATGATCGATGCGGTTTACGGCACTGGTTTTCACGGAGCCCTCAATTCCTGCGCTCTGAAAGCAGCCTCTTTTGTCAATCAGTTTAAGGGCAAAGCTCTGATCGTTTCACTGGATATCCCTTCTGGTTTAGGGGGTGATGCTGTCCGCAAAGCACAGATTGACCAAAATGCAGTGCGGGCTGATTACACGATTACCTTTCATAACAAAAAGCCTGTGCATATTCAGGGCTTTTCCAAAGAATACTGTGGACAAGTCATCATCGCTGATATTGGAATTAATGAAGACTTGTTGTGGTAAGCCGGTTTTGCTGGCGCTTTTTACAGCGCCAGCTCTAATACAACCGGGCAGTGGTCGCTTCCCATTACATCCGTCAGAATCTCAGCGCCCTTTATGGCGTCTTTTAACTTGTTTGACACAAGAAAGTAGTCAATGCGCCATCCTGCATTGTTCTTGCGTGCGTTAAACCGATAGCTCCACCAGGAGTAGATCCCTTCACGGTCCGGGTAGAGCAGGCGAAAGCTGTCAATAAAGCCCGCTTCCTGCAGCAGTGTCATTTTATCCCTTTCCTGCTGTGTAAATCCTGCATTCTTTGTATTGGTCTTTGGATTTTTAAGATCAATTTCTTTATGGGCCACATTTAGATCCCCGCATATGATCACCGGCTTTTTTGCATCAAGATCTCTTACATAAGCGCGAAAATCATCTTCCCATGTCATGCGGTAGTCCAGCCGTTTTAATTCGCTTTGGGAATTAGGCACGTAAACATTAATGAGATAAAATTCAGGGTACTCTGCTGTTATCACCCTTCCCTCATGGTCGTGGCAGTCAATTCCCAGCTCATAAGCAACGGATATGGGTTCTTCTTTTGTAAATAATGCAGTGCCCGAATATCCCTTTTTTTCCGCGGAGCACCAATACTGATGATACCCTTCCGCAGGGACTTCCGCCTGCCCCTCCTGCATCTTTGTTTCCTGAATGCAAAACATATCTGCATCCTGTTCCTTTAATACATCCAGGAACCCTTTTCCAAGACAGGCCCTGATGCCATTTACATTCCAAGATAGTAATTTCATTGTTTTAACCGCCTTTCCTTATGAAAAAGATTGTACCATTTTATCCGGCCTTTTTCCAGTCCGCCAAGAATATTATGCTCAGGCTTTTGCCTGGTGCTTGACACATGATGATTGGCAATTATAATAAACATAGCAAGATAAGGGAGGAT
>CAUEYG010000082.1 GCA_959021945.1 uncultured Eubacteriales bacterium
CGCACGGCAGACCCGTTCCACGCTTGAACCGGAAGAAGGTTTGCCCCACGATCCCTGTACGCTTCTGCAGCCCATATGATGGCTATGCTGGATGAAGGAGAGAAGATTGTCGGTGCACCTAATGGTGTAAAATCAGATGTTCTCATGCAAATGAAATATCCGGAGATTACAGAAGCTGCAGTACCCTATCAGGAAGGTGCTGTCAACGGTGAAGAACTGCTGCGCATTGAGGCTGACCTGGCGCTCATTCGATCTTCTACAGCCGCAAGCCAAGGGGAAGTGGAAAAGCTGGATAAATTGGGAATTCCCTATGTTGTTGTAGATTATACTACCATTGATGAACTAGAAAAGGCCATCCGAGTTATGGGAAATGTCTTTGATAAGGAAGAAAGAGCGGAGGCATATATTCAATTTAGTCAGGAAACCATTGACCTGGTGCAGCAAAAGGTGCAGGATATACCAAAAGACCAGTGGCCCGCTGCCTATCACTCTGTCAACGAAGCCATCCGAACTGACGGACAAGGAGATATCTGTGGCGAAATTATGAATCTTGGGGCAGTAAAGGACATTTCCATTGAAAAAGGAGTAAAGTCAGGAGGCGACAAAACCTATACCACCTTGGAGGAAATTTACAAGTGGGATCCAGAGCTGTTTCTGGCCAATGAATCTTCTGTAACAGACTATATTCTTTCTGACTCCAAATGGAAGGGCCTGACAGCAGTAAAAGAAAAACAAATCTTTACCCTGCCTGTAGGAGCTACCCGCTGGTGTCATCCCGGCTCCATGGAAGCTCATATGGGCGTCTTGGCAACAGCATGGCTGGCCCATCCGGAAAAATTTTCCGATTTTAATTTGGAATCATACACAGCAGATTACTATAAAACGTATTTTGACTTGGAGCTCGACCAAGAGACAGTAAAAAAAATTTTGTCAGGCCAAGGCATGCGCGTGTCCAATTCGCCTGTTGAATAAAAGGGAGGAACCATGGAAAAAAAGACGACCGTTTCAGTGCAGAAAGCCTCTATGGCAATGATAAATGAACTAAAAAAAGTAATCGTAGGAAAAGACGAAATTATAAAAAAGGTGCTGCTAGTGATCTTGGCAGGGGGACATATTTTGCTGGAAGATGTTCCGGGAGTGGGAAAAACAACATTAGCTCTGGGACTATCCAAAGTACTCAACCTTAATTATAAACGAATGCAGTTCACCCCTGATACCATGGCCAGCGACCTTACTGGATTCAGTGTCTACAATAAAGCTACAGGAGGGCTTGATTACAAGCCGGGAGCTGTGCTGTGCAATTTATTCCTGGCTGACGAGATTAATCGTACTTCTGCTAAAACTCAGGCAGCCTTGCTGGAGGTTATGGAAGAAGGCGGAGTAACCGTAGATGGAGTGACCCATCGTGTGCCGGAGCCTTTTGTCTGCATTGCTACGCAAAATCCTCTTGGCAGCGCAGGCACCCAAAAACTGCCGGATTCCCAGCTGGACCGGTTTATGGCAAGGCTTTCCATGGGCTATCCTGATTTAAAAAGCCAGGTAACCATTATTAAACAAAGACAGACTGCAGACCCTATGAACACGGTAAGGCCTTTAGTGGGAGAAGCGCACATAAAAGCCATGAAAAAGGCGGTTCAGCAAGTACAAATGGAAGATGAGGTCATTGAGTATGCGGCATCCCTTTGTGAAAAGACAAGAACTGCAGAGGCAGTAGAACAGGGGGCAAGTCCAAGAGCAGTACTGGCGCTGGTTCAAATGGCAAAAGCCAATGCCCTTGTTGATGGGAGGGACTATGTGATCCCTCAGGATGTAAAATCCGTATTTATCGACGTTTGCGCACACAGGCTGGTACTGACTGCACGGGCAAAAATACGAAAAACAACAGAAGAACAAGTCTTACAGGAGCTGCTCCATGAAGTAAAGCCTCCGGCTGTGTTGGAGAGAAAGGCAAAATAATGCTGCGAAACAGGGCGTTTTATGGCCTCCTTTTGTGTGGGCTCACACTGATTTATATTTTTACAAATACTTATTATACATTGACACTGTTAGGTCTGTGCATTTTCCTGCCTCTACTTTCTCTGACCCTCATGCTTTTTTCCCGCAGAGGGCTAAAACTCCTGTTAAGCCTTCCGGGAACCGCAGAAAAAGAATCAGCGGAGCTTACTTACAAACTGGAAAATACTAGCATATTTCCTGTAGCAAGAGTTACCTTTCTTGTTGGGATGGAAAACCAGATGACTGGTGGGGAAAAAAAGAGAAAAGTAAGCGCCACAGTAGGGGGAAGAAAGACCGTCACTGCCCGCCTTTTTATGACAGACAGCAAAGTTGGCACGGTCATTGTTTCTACAAAAAAGATTCGCGTCTATGACGCTTTTGGTCTGTTTGCCTTTAAAAAGGAGGACTTAAAGGACCAGGCAGCCGTTATTTATCCTGATATGAGAGAAGTCATGGTTTATATGGAAAAACCAATTGAAACAACAGGAGATGGAACACGCTATTCTGCAGAACGGCCAGGGCCGGATGTAAGTGAAATTTTTGCCTTGAGGGAATATGTGCCTGGTGATGAAGTACGCAAGATTCACTGGAAACTGTCTTCCAAAATGGACAAGCTCATGTTTCGCGATTTCAGCCTGCCTCTTAACTACTCTGTATTCCTCCTGGTGGAGCTGACTCAAGACAAAGAGACTGTCATTGATGCGGTCATCGAGCTTTCCCTTTCCTTATCCAAGGCTCTTTTGCAAAATGGAATCAACCATAATTTAGCATGGTACAATACAGCCGGCGGAATGTTTTATGTAAGGGAACTGGACCACTTTGAAGACCTGGAAATTGCTGCCGCCCAAGTTTTATCCGCATATCCGGGGAAAAAGATAGGGGAGGCCCTTTCCTATTATGCTGCCAGCAGCTATCGCAGCCGCAAGAGCACCCTGCTTTATGTGACTTCTGCCCTGGATGTGGATGAAATCGCAGAACTGGAAGCTGCACAGACTATGAAAACCGTTTATGTTTATGAACAAGAAGGTGGGAATCCCCAAAGCAGCCCAGAGCAAGCGGTACAATTAACGGCTGTATCTGTAAAGCAGGTTACAGAAGGAATTCCAGAGATTATGGTATAGGATCATGATGGTATTAAAAAAGGAAAAAGCCCAAACCTCCATGGATTTGGTACAAATTTCAGACAAAGGCAGCAGCCGTCCGGCAAGGAGGGTGATCTTTGAATTACTTTTAACTGCAGCCCTGTCAGTTGGATGTTGGTACACCTTTTTTTCCATGTTTCCAAATCCAGTGGACCCCATTGTCAGTGCACTGCTCATCGTAGGTCTTCCGGCAGGACTGTACTTTTTATGCTGGAACCCTTTTTTAGGGAGATTTCTGGTTTTTTATGTCTTTCTCTTCACAGCGCTTTTCTTTGTGCTGGCCTATGAATCGGTCTGGAATGGGCTGATGGTCATGGCCAACCTTATCATCGAAGTGCTCAATGACCAGATGAATACAGGCAGGCTCCTTTTCCAGGTTACCGGCGATACAGTGGATTGGAGCAGAGATGTATTTTTGGCAATGATACCGGTTATGCTGCTGTCCTCCATTGGCATCGCTCACAGCATCTACCACAAAGAACCGCTTTTAGGATTTTGCCTTACAGCCTTGCCGGTTATGGTCGGGCTGTGTCTGAAAGCAGAACCTTCCATCTGGCTGCTGCTCCTCCTGCTGCTGGCCTGGACAGGGCTGCTGATCTTGTCTGCTGTGGCAAGACCTGTCAGCAAAAAGAAAAAACAGCCCATTTACATACAAAGCTCGCACCATTCATCACTGCCCTATGTGTTTCTGAGCATGACATTAGTCCTGCTGCTTGGCTATGTGCTCCTGTTCTCAGGAGATGATTATCGTCCGCCGGAAAGTGTAGAGGAGGCCAAAGCCGCCATTATAGCAGCAGAACAGCACCTTCGCTATGACAAGCTGGGCGGAGCGGATATTGAGGAACTAACCAGAGGCGACCTTACAAAGACCCATCCTCTTGTCTATACAGAGAGCGCCGTGTTTTCTCTGAACATGCAAATTCCAAGATCCATGTACCTGAGAGGCTTTGTAGGCGGAAACTTTCAAGAGGGCAAATGGGAGAGCGCTGCAGAAGGAGCCTATTCCGGCGAGTATACCGGTATCACAGAATGGTTGGCTCAAAGGGATTTTTATCCGTGGATGCAGCAGGAACGCCTGTACCGTATGTCAAAGAATTATGATTTTTCAGAAGTTGCTGTGGAGAATGTAAACGGAAACAGCAAATATGTGTATCTTCCTTATGAAGCTGCGCTCAGCAAGGATACATTGCCGGATAAAGTGAACTACAAAAAGGATTATGGCGCTTTTTCCAAAGGACTGCGGGGCCAGCGGCAATATACCTTTCAATGTTTTCTTCCAAGGCTTACTGATTACGATGAAGGGACCATAGCAAAATGGCTGAAAGAAGTGAAACAGAGCCCTCAGTGGGATGAGTACGCAGATGGGGAAGCCGTTTACCGCAGGTATGTGTATGATACCTACTTGTATGTTTCTGAAGAAGACAGCAAGGCCCTAGGCTCCAGCGGCATTGATAAATGTGCAGGAAAGACCATTGATTACACCCTTCATTATATTCGTAAAAATTTTGATGAGGAATTTCAATATAATCTTGAGCAGGACAAGGCTCCAAATGGCCAAGATGAACTTTCCTATTTTATGGAAGACAGCCGCAGCGGAAACGATATGCACTTTGCTACAGCAGCAGCACTCATGTTCCGTAAGGCCGGAATTCCGGCAAGATATGCGGAAGGATATTATTTGTCCCCTGAGTTCATGATGCTTTATACAGATATGGACAATGTAAACATTGACGTCCCAGACTCCCTGGCCCACAGCTGGGTTGAAATCTATGTGGACGAAGTGGGATGGATGCCTGTAGAAGTAGTCCCCGGCTTTTTTGACATGGAAAAGCAGGAAACAGCCAAAACAGAGGAACATGAAAAAATAAAGGAAGAAAACAAAGAACATTACCAGGATGAAGCGCCGGAGGATGACCAGCCTGAAGAAAAGCAGGAGAATGAGGAAAAAAACAGCAATCCTGTATGGCTGGCGTTATCGATATTATTGATTCTGCTGCTGCTCATAGGAGTTTATGAGTATTTGGGAAGGCGGCGAATCAAAAAACTGCTGGCATCCTTTGAAACAGAACATAGCGACGAGACGGTGTACAGGATCTATCAATATATGAGCAAAGTCCTGGCTTTCTGCGGGCATGACCTGCCGCAGAATCCATATGATAAAATCGAAGAAATTTCGGCGCTCCTTGATCCGGTAACAAACATTCCTTTTGCAGAATTTCTCAGGCTCGCCAATCAAGTTCGCTTTGGGGGAAAGAGCCTTACAGAGGAAGAACAAGGAAGAATGGCCCGCTGCGCAGGAAAGGCAGGGAGCCATGTGTATGCGGTTTCCGGCAAAAGAAAAAAATTCATCATGAAGTTTATTTTCTTTTACGTTTGAAAAGGAAAATCACAACAGTGAACACCACTAAGACGAGAGCAAAGATTACGGCGGCAATTCTGGCCATGCCTGCAGTATCCCTAGGCTGATCCTGAGAAACCTGGTCAAGGCCGGACTTGTCTACGGGTACAGAATCAGCAGTTTCTCCATAAGCGGTTTCATAAGTAATGATATTTTGACCCAGCTTTTTGAGAATTTTATTTTCCTGAGAAGTCTTTTTGCTGCCAGTAGTAAAGGTGATGTTGTAGGCGTTATCGATAACTGTGCCGTTTTTGGCTTGAAGCGTACTGTCCACAGCCACTTTATATTCGGTATTTTTCTTTAAGGGTTTCACAGGCTGTATGAACACCTCACGTCGATACTCTTTTTGTACCTGGTTGTCAGGGAAGATGAGGCGGATTGCGGCTGTATTTCCTTCACTGTCTGTAAGGTGGAAACATTTCTTGTTATTTGCCAGCACCGTTATATTGCAGATATTTTTGTTAAAATTGAGCTGTATGGTTTCGTTTCGTGAGACATTGGAAGCGCCATCAGCAATAGAAGTACTCTTTAGCGTGAGGGGAATATTGCGGTTTTTTCCATTTCCCCCGCCTGTACCGTCGCCGCCCTCTGCAAAGGCTGTGGCTGCAGTCAAAGTGAGGATGAGAACTACAAGAATAATGGGATAAATATGTTTCTGCTTTAACATGATGTAACTCCTTTTCCTTTATTGCTGGAAACTATCATAACATATACGGAGGAAAAAATGCGTAAGTTTTTTAGATATATTGCTATGATTCTAACCTGCATGATGCTGTTTGGCCTGAGCGCCAGCACTGTGTCTGCCAGGACATGGTCTTTTGGAACAAGCGGCCAAGGACAAAACCCCTTTACACCCAGAGGATATTTAGTGGATACGGATAAGGGGCGCCACTGGCTCAGCAGCCCCTTTAACAACAGCGGACCTGTGGTGAAATACAGCGGTGTAAAAAATGGTGTCGATTATCTGGAGGCAAAAAAAAGCGATGGATCTAACTATACCTTTTATGCCATGACAGATCGAAATCCATGGCCGCGAAACACAAACAGCATTGCTTACGGAAAAAAGTATTTGTTTGCCTACAAAAATGGAGAGCGGATTTCTAATTTTAACGATTATGTCCAAGCTCCGGCGAAACGTGCTGATAAGGTGGATCCGTCAGGGAATGGAACATGTTACGCCTTTGAAATCAAGGGCTTTGAGCTGGAACCAGGATGCCAATATGAATTTGGATTCCTGAGAGGTATGCAGGCCAACAATGGGATCAC
>CAUEYG010000083.1 GCA_959021945.1 uncultured Eubacteriales bacterium
TAAATATCCAAAAAAAGCCTGATTATCTTCACTGGAGTCTTCAATTTTTAATCCGGAAATCGTATATCCATTTCCATCAAAAGTCCCTTCAAAAGATCGCTCATCAGAAGTACCAAGCGGAGACCAGTCTCGGGTAAGCTCAATATCCGCCATCAGCTTGATTGTAATCCCTTCAAAGGCATACGTATTATTTACTTCCCAGGAAGCTCCTTCCCTTGTATTGACCAGCTGTGCAAGCCCCAACAACTGCTGTTCTGTTGTAATTTCATACTCTTTTTTCAAATCATCCGGATCAAACCACCTTGTGTCAGGCTTGCCGGATTTAATGTCCTCCTCTTCTGCCAGCTCTGCCTGAAATTCCGTGTCATACAGAAGGGGCTCCACTTTTTGTATAAAGGAATAATCCACTGCAAAGACAGAGGATGCGGTCATAACATTGCAGATTAGTAATGATGCTGCACACACGCAAATAAATTCCTTTTTTTTCATCTTACAATACTATCCCTTTCTTAAGAAACCATCCTACAATTGATTCTTGTCAAGTTTATGAATAATTTCTTACATTTTTCTAACTTTTTTCAATCTTTTTTTCCGGTTCTCTCTAATTCCCATTCCATATCTTTTACCAGATCTCGTTTCACATCCATTTTATGGGATGCATAAAGCTGCGTAGTCGTTACCTGCTCGTGGTCCATCAAAGCCTGCACATCATAGATGGAGTTGCCGCGTCCGATCAGGCTGGTAGCTGCTGTGGCTCTTAGCTTGTGAGGACTGTACCCTGCGTCTCTGGAAGTAGAAAGACCAATGGAGGTATACTTTTTTACCATTTGACGGATCTGACGCTCTGTCATGCGCTTTCCCTGGAGGGAAAGAAACAACGCATCTTTTTGCTCTTCCTCCAACGTATCGCTGTCTGCACGCTCCTCTGTCAGGTATTCTGATAAAACAGAAGTAACCGACTGGTTTAACGGCATCCGCGATTCCTTGCCCCTTTTTCTGTAAATAATAAACTCGCCCCGGGAAAAATGAAAGGAAGATACATTTAACTGCTGGAGTTCTGACAGCCGAAGACCATAAGTAAGAAACAGCAGGAGAATGGCTTTATCTCTCTTTTTTGTCTTTTCCCAAAACTCACGTTCCTTTTTCGTCAGATGACTGCCCGTTGATACTGCATCCAGCATAATCATGACCTCATCATCCTGAAGCGCTTTGATTTCTCTTTCAGAAGCTTTTGGCACACGGATGGGATCAAAACCGTCTGTAATATTTTTTTCCATAAGACCGTCTCTGTACAGCTGTTTGAACATAACGGAAACAGAAGACTTTTTTCGAGCCAATGTTTTGTTATTATTTTCGTAAATAATAACAGCGCCGTCACTTTCCACTTCATATCGCCTGCAGTAATCAAGAAATGCGTTAACATCAGTAGCTCTTATATGATGAAAGTCAGATACCGTAATCTCTTTAGGACCTCCGGCCTCTGTTAAAGCCGTTTCCTCCACTAAATACATGCAGAAAAAACGAATATCCTGCAGATAGGCAAGCCTTGTCATAGGGAGCACATTTCCCCGCAGATAAGAAAAAAAGCCTTTTAAAAAAGAAGGGAGTTTTTTTTCAATTTCCTGGCACTGAAACACAATTTCCTGTTCCTTTAGTACCACATTATCCGGCCGATCTGTTTTATTATGAACTTTTATCTGTTTTTGTTTACCCATACGATCATGTCCTCTAAAGCTGCATCCGCCTCTGGATAAGCGGAAAGATCAAACCACTTTATTTTATCATATCTGCGAAACCACGTTAACTGTCTTTTTGCGTAATGTCGTGTATTTTGCTGTATTTTTGAAACAGCGGCAGAAAGGTCATATTTCCCCTCCAAGTGGCCGATTAATTCTTTGTATCCAATACCTTTCATGGAAATATGCTCTTCTGTCAGCCCCATTTCCAAAAGCATTTTCACCTCCTGCAGCAGCCCCTGGTCCATGAGGATTTCTACTCTGCGGTTAATACGCTCATATAGCTCTTCCCGGTCTCGTGTAAGGCCAATGAGAATTGGTTTATAATCGGATACAGGGATTTTTGCCTCTGAAAAAGGAGGAATCCCCTGACCGTTTGATTCTACAGCTTCCAGTGCGCGGATAACCTTCTTGGTATTGTTTGGATGGATTCGCTGGGCAGCGGCAGGATCTTTTTCCCTTAACATTTCATATACATATTCTTTTCCAAATTTCTGCGCTATTTGCTCTAGCTTTTCCCGGTACCCATCCTGCCGAGGCAGTCCGCTGAAATCCATTTCATAAAGCAGAGAATTGAGATAAAGACCTGTCCCTCCTGAAATAATAGGAAGCTTCCCCTTTTTATGAATTTCTGTGATTGCCTGCTTTGCCATCTTTTGATATGTTGCTGCGGAAAAATCTTCCCAGGGATCAATTTCATCTACTAAATAATGCTTTACCATGGCCTGCTCTTTGGCCGTAGGCTTTGCACTGCCAATATCCATAAACCGGTAAAGCTGCATGGAATCGCAGGATACAATCTCTCCATCAAGGGCCAGAGCCAGATTAATGGCATATTCTGTTTTGCCTACGGCTGTTGGGCCAACAATTGCTAAAATATCTTTCATTTTTTATACTCGCTTAAACATTTTTTCGATTTCATACTGGGTCATTTTGATAAAAGTCGGTCTCCCGTGTGGGCAGGAAAAAGGATTTTCACACTTTTTCAGATCACGAATCAGCTGATCAATTTCTTCATCTTTTAAATAGTCATGGGCTTTTATCGCACTTTTGCAGGAACGCATGGTAAGCTTTTCAACAGCCGGAACATTGTCCAGCTTTACTCCGTCAGAAAGGCTGTCTGTAAAATCGCGCAAAAATGATTCCCCTTCTTCTAACCCCATAAACATGGGAATTCCTTTTATAAGATATGTATTGGGACCAAATTCATGAATCAAAAATCCCATTTCAATAAGAGCGCTCATCCACTCCTCTTGTCTTTGGGCAATAGCGTGAGATACTTGAATCGTAAAAGGAACCATAATAGGCTGACTGTGTTTTTCACTGCTGCGGTACTGGCCCATGAGCTTTTCAAAAAAAATCCGTTCATGGGCCGCATGCTGATCAATTAAATAAAAACAGGTTTCATCAAAGGCTGTAATATAGGTTCCAAAAATGGAGCCTGTAATGGTCAACTGCTCAAAGTCAAAGGGCGCGGGTGTTTTCATCTGCGATTCTTTTTCTAATAGCTGATCCCTTGAAGCACTGTCATAATCTTTGATTGTTTCTTTTAATCCGGGAGCTTTCTTTTCTTCCTGAATACGTATAGTTGACAATAATCCTTTTATGTCTACTTGTTCTTCTTTTACAGGTGCTATCCGATCATGCTCCTTGGTTTCTTCCTGCAAAGTCAGCGGAGTCTGCGGGGCTGCCTCATTTTGACGAGACGGCGCTTTAAAAAGGTTGTCTTTTTTTACTGTTGGAATGGATTCTTTAGAAAGCAGCGCCTGTCTCAGGGTCTTTCGTATAAACTCTGTGACAAATGCCTCATCATCAAAGCGTACTTCCCGTTTGTTGGGATGAATATTAACATCCAGGGTATCAGGGCGGGAGTGAAGAAAGAGAAAGGCAATGGGATATCTGCCTTCAAAGAGCTTGTCAGAATAAGCCTGACTGATTCCCTTTTGAAGCACTTTACTCTCTATAACACGGCCGTTTACAAAGAAAATCTGATGTTTTCTCGTAGAGCGGCTCTGACCAGGGCTAGAAACGTAACCTTCTAATTTAAGATATCCCTCTTCTGCTTGCAGGGGAATCAGGTCGTTTCCGATTTCCTTGCTAAAAACAGTCACTATATTTTTATAGCGATCCCCTTTTCCCGGCGTGGAGAAAAGGAGACTGTCATTGTTGATCATCCGTATGCGAAGCTGCGGATAAGCCAGAGCGATTTGTGAGATAAACTCAATGATCAGGCTGCTTTCTGCTGCATCTGATTTCATAAACTTTCGTCTGGCAGGCGTGTTGTAAAAGAGATCGCGGACTACTAAGGTCGTTCCTTCCGGACAGCCGGTAGCCTCCTTTTCCGCAGGATGACTTCCTTCGATGACAAGGCGAAGACCTGTCTTTTCTTCTCTTGTCTTAGTGATCATTTCTGTTCTGGAAACGGCAGCAATGCTTGCCAGGGCCTCGCCCCGAAAGCCCAGAGTTTCAATGTGTTCAAGATCATTTGCCTGAGAGATCTTGCTGGTGGCATGGCGTAAAAAAGCCCTTTCCGCCTGTTCTGTTTCAATGCCGCACCCGTCATCTGTCACCCGGATGTATGTTTTTCCGCCTTTTTTTATCTCTACGGTAATGGAAGCCGCCCCTGCGTCAATAGAATTTTCCACCAACTCTTTTACAATGGACAGGGGTCTGTCCACCACTTCTCCTGCTGCAATCTTATCAGCCACATCCTTTTCTAAGATACGAATCATATGTATTACTCCTCTGCCGCTGTTTTTAGGTCTTCCAAAATTTTAAAGGCTTCTGATGGGGTTAGCTTCATAAGGTCTATGGATCTTAATCGTTCCATTACTGGATTAGGTGCAAAGCCAAAGAAGGAAATCTGCTCTTCTTCCATCTGAAGCTGGGAACCCTTCTCTGTATCGTCATCGGCTGCAAGGCTGACGGTACGCTGGCCTGTTTCCAATTCCTTTAGTTTTATTTCCGCCTGTTCCAACAAAGACGCCGGAACTCCTGCCAGCTTTGCAACATGGATTCCATAGCTGCGGCTGGCGCTGCCCCGGGTAATTTTGTGAAGAAATACCACATTTCCGTTTTCCTCTGCAACGTCAACATTCAGGTTTCTCACACCTTTCATAGCGCCCTCCAGGGAAGTCATCTCATGATAATGGGTGGCAAAGAGGGTCCGAACCTGCTTTTTTGCATTACACAAATATTCGGCAGCAGCCCAGGCAATGGAAAGTCCGTCATAAGTGCTGGTCCCCCTGCCGATTTCATCAAGGATGACCAAGCTCCTTTCTGTGGCAGAGTTTAAAATATAAGCCAGCTCGCTCATTTCTACAAAAAAGGTACTTTGTCCCTGAGCCAGATTATCCGATGCGCCGATTCGTGTGAAAATCCGGTCTGTCAAGCCGATATGCGCCTCCTCAGCCGGCACAAAGCATCCCGCCTGAGCCATGAGCACAATTAAGGCAGTCTGCCGCATATAGGTGGATTTTCCTGCCATATTGGGTCCGGTAATCAATAACAGGCTATCCCTGTCCTGATCAAGGTAAGTATCGTTGCTGACAAAGATACCGTCTCTAATGGTTTCTTCAATAACAGGGTGCCGTCCTTTTTGGATTTTAATTTCATCCCCAAGGTCAACATTAGGTTTTACATAGTTATTTTGCTGGCTCACTTGTGCAAAAGAAACAAGAACATCTAAGGCAGAAACTGCTGAGGATGTCTGCTGGATTTCTCTTATATACGCTTGAATCCGCTCTCTGACCTGGGTAAACAAATCATACTCCATCTGGTTGATCTTTGCCTCTGCATTGAGCACCAGATTTTCCATTTCCTTTAACTCTGGGGTAATGAACCGTTCACAGTTGGCCAGGGTTTGCTTTCTAATATAGTTTTCCGGTGTCATGTCGTAATAAGATTTTGTAATTTCCAGATAATAGCCAAAAACTTTATTAAATCCGACTTTTAAATTTTTAATTCCTGTTCGTTCCCGTTCTGTATTTTCTAATTGGGCAATCCAGTCCTGGGCGTCTTTAATAGAGAATTTTAATTGATCTAATTCATTGGAATACCCTGCTTTTATAATACCTCCTTCCTTAATAGTAAAGGGCGGTTCCTCTACAATGGCTCCGTTGATCAGATTATAAACCGGCTTTAGATCGCTGATCTCTTGTTCTAACTGCTGCAAGAGCTCACTTTCACATGCAGATAAATCTGCTTTTATTTCCGGTAAAACAAAACAGGAGTTTCGCAGAGCGATCAGATCTTTCCCATTGGCGCTGCCGCAGGCAATTCTTCCTGAAAGCCGCTCAAAGTCATAAATCTGTTTTAAGTTTTCTTTGATATTATTCCGTATCAAGAGTTCCTCTGCCAGAATCTCTACTGCATCCAGCCTTCTGTTAATATCACCTGCGTGATTGAGAGGCTCCTTGATCCACTGCTTTAGCTTTCTGGATCCCATAGCTGTACTGGTTTTGTCCAAAACGCCAAGAAGAGAGCCCTGAACTTTTTTTTCAAAAAGGGTCTCTGTCAGTTCTAGATTTTTAATAGTCGCTTTGTCCAGGGCCATATGGGTTCCCATTTCATAAAGATGAAGCCAGGTAATATGCTCAAGGCTGTTTTTCTGCGTTTCATGTAAATACAGCAGCAAGGCCCCCAGTGCATAAAGGCTGCGGCTGTTTTCTTCCAGGCCCAATCCCAGCAATGCCTTCACCTTAAATTGACGCAGTACAGCATCATGGACTGCCCTGGTCTCATAATAAGGATCTGACAAAGGGTTAAAATAAGCCTCTGCACCTGCTTTGATTTCTTCAATATCCAGAGAACTGTCTTCATTAATAAGAATTTCCCTTGCGTGAATTTTGGCAAGCTCATTGATGAGTGTCTCAAATCCCCTTTCACAAGGAATATGGGTGGCATAAATCTCCCCTGTTGAAACGTCACAGTAAGAAAGACCGATTTCTTCGTTTCTGCAGAAAATAGAAGCAATATAATTGTTTTCTGTTTCTTTGAGCATATTCTGGCTGATAACAGTGCCCGGCGTTACAATGCGAATTACT
>CAUEYG010000084.1 GCA_959021945.1 uncultured Eubacteriales bacterium
CCTCCGCGCCTAAATTAGAGTTATGATTTTAACACAAAATTTACAATCTTTTTTAGTATTTTCCACAAAAACCACTTTACATCCGCTGCCTGGCGTGGTAAAATGCTAGCAGATTACAAGGAAAGGATAAAAACAAATGTTACGCAAGTCATTCACATTTGCAGCTGAATATTTTTATTTTTACTTTACTTACTTTTTTAAGGGTAAAGTGAATTTTGCTGCAATGAGATAACTCGTAAAACCTGTTTTTAATCCATCGTATCACGAGACATTCTCCGCAAGTGAAATTCACTTGCGGAGTTTTTTATTTAAGGAGAGAGGAAACAAACATGATTATCATTTTAAAAGACAACCCGGAAGAAAAACAATTGGAAAACCTTATTTCATGGCTCAAGAGTATGGACCTGGACATTCACTTCAGCGAAGGAGAAAGCACTACCATATTGGGGCTCATCGGCGATACTTCTGCTGTTGATATTGATTTAATCAATGCCCTAGACATTGTAGAGACTGTAAAGCGGGTCCAGGAACCTTACAAAAACGTAAATTTAAAATTTCATCCTCAGCCTACTGTTGTGGATATTGCAGGGGCCAAAATCGGCGGCGGAAATTTTCAGGTCATTGCCGGTCCATGTTCTGTGGAATCCAAAGAGCAGGTGTGCCAAATTGCAAAAGATGTAAAAAAAGCCGGCGCTCATCTGTACCGGGGAGGAGCTTTCAAACCAAGAACATCCCCTTATGCTTTCCAGGGAATGCGTTCTGAGGGCATCAACCTTCTGCTGGAAGCAAAAAAAGAATCAGGCCTTCCTATTGTAACAGAGGTTATGGACCTTTCTCACCTGCCTCTCTTCGAAGATGTTGATGTGATCCAGGTAGGCGCCCGGAACATGCAAAACTTTGAACTGCTCAAGGAGCTGGGCCATGTTGACAAGCCGATTCTTTTGAAAAGAGGCCTTTCCAGCACTTTGAAGGAACTGCTCATGAGCGCAGAATACATTATGGCTGGGGGCAACGAAAAGGTCATTCTCTGCGAACGGGGAATCCGTACGTTTGAAACAGCCACCAGAAACACTCTGGACCTGGCTGCCGTGCCTCTTTTAAAGACCATGACCCATCTGCCTATTATTGTGGACCCAAGCCATGCCACAGGAATCGCGCACTTAGTAAAACCCATGGCAATGGCAGCGGCAGCAGCAGGGGCTGACGGCCTGATGATTGAAGTGCACAACGACCCTGCCCACGCTCTCTGCGATGGAGCTCAGTCATTAACGCCAAATGATTTCGCTGACGTCATGAAGGCCATTAACGCTATTTTACCCCACGCTTACAAAGGATAAAAATCAATGAACATTGCAATTATCGGATTGGGCCTGATCGGAGGCTCTATGGCAAAGGCCATCAAAGAAAATACCAATCATACTGTATATGGTCTTGACCTGAGCGATAGGGTTTTGAAAAAAGCGGTCCTGACCAAGGCCATTGACCAGCCCCTAACAGACTCCCTGCTGAAGGACTGCGATCTGTCTATTATCGCCCTCTACCCTCAGGCTGCTATTGATTTTATTACAGAAAAGCAGGAAATCTTTAAAAAAGGATCCATTGTGCTGGATTGCTGCGGGGTCAAGGAAATTGTCTGCGCTGCGGCAGAACCCATTGCTTTAAAGCAGGGCTTTGTCTTCATAGGCGGCCATCCCATGGCCGGGCTGGAGCATTCCGGGTTTGACCACGCGCAAAAAGCCCTTTTTACAAAGGCTTCCATGATTCTCACGCCTACAAAAGGAAATATTCAGGATGTGGAAAAAGTAAAGGATCTGTTCACTGCTATTGGTTTTACCAACATTCAAATCGCCACTCCGGCAGAGCACGACCAAATGATCGCCTTTACTTCTCAGCTGGCCCATGTGGTATCCAGCGCCTATATCAAAAGCCCCGCCGCATTAAAGCACAAAGGCTTTTCTGCGGGAAGCTACAAAGATCTCACCCGCGTAGCCAAATTAAATGAGACAATGTGGACAGAATTGTTTCTTGACAACGCCCCATTTCTTACGGAAGAAATCGACGGGATCATTGATCGCTTAAAAGAATACAGTACAGCCATTAAAGCAGCTGACAAAGAGACGCTGAGGGCTCTGCTGAAAGATGGGCGAGAAAGAAAAGCAAAGATTGATGGGGAGATATTCTAATGAACAACATTACCATTTCAGCATCGAAAACTTATGATGTGATTACAGACACTGCCCTGCTCCGCCGCTCCGGCCCCTTTATCCGCCGGGCCCTTGGAAAAAATGCAAAAAAGCTGTGCATTGTAACAGACGACCAAGTGGACCCGCTCTATACAGCCCCCCTTTGGGCTGCTCTGGAAACAGAAGGGTTTCAGCTGACCAAGTTTGTCTTTCCTCACGGGGAAGCCTCCAAAACATTAGACACGGTCTCTGATCTGCTGGAATCCTTGGCAGACAGCCAACTGACACGCTCTGATGGGTTAATCGCCCTTGGAGGCGGAATTGCAGGAGATCTGACCGGGTTTGCCGCTGCCTCTTATTTGCGGGGAATTGCCTTTGTCCAGGTTCCCACTACCCTCTTAGCAGCAGTGGATTCTTCCGTAGGAGGGAAAACCGGTGTCAATCTGAAAGCAGGAAAAAATCTGGCCGGAGCTTTTTGGCAGCCCTCTCTGGTGCTCTTTGATCTGGACACCATTAAGACACTGCCCTATGAGCTGTTTCTCGACGGCGTGGCTGAATCCATCAAAGCAGGCGCTATTGCAGATAAAGAATTATTTTCTTATATACAGGAAACAGAGCAGCTTTCCCACCCTTCCGCCATCGCTCATCTGAGCCAAAGGGCCATTGAAATTAAACGGCAGGTAGTAGAGGAAGATGAGCGGGATACGGGAGTTCGCCAGCTCCTGAACTTTGGCCATACCATAGGCCACGCCATTGAAAAATGCAGCGGCTTTTCCATTACCCACGGCCATGCTGTAGCCATTGGAATGGTCATCGTATCCCGAGCAGCAGAGCGCATGGGCTGGTGCCAAGAAAACTGCGCAGCCCCCATTGAAGAAAGCCTGAAAAAATTCGGATTTCCTCTGGACTGCCCTTTTTCAGCAGAACAGCTGGCCCAGGCGGCCCAAAAGGATAAAAAGCGTATGGGAGATACCATTACACTGGTCATTCCAAAGACCTTAGGCTGCTGTCAGCTAAAAAGAATTCCTGTATCACAGCTGCAAGATGTTATAAAGGCAGGTTTATCATGAACATAGAAATTACACCCCGCACTCTGGTAGGCAGCGTAAAGGCAGTTACTTCCAAATCCTACGCCCATCGCCTGCTCATTGGGGCTGCTCTTTCAAAAGCGCCCTCTAATATAATCATCGAAACTTCTTCCCAGGATATTGAGGCTACGCAGGCTTGCCTTAAACAACTGGCCGCCTCAGTGCCTGTGTTGGACTGCCAAGAAAGCGGCTCAACCCTTCGCTTTCTCCTTCCTGTCGTTATGGCCCAAAAAGAAGAAGCTGTTTTTCTGGGTTCCGGCAGACTGCCTGAGCGTCCCATTTCTCCCCTGAAAGAGGAAATGCAGGCCCACGGCTGTACCTTTACAAACTTGCACCGCAAAAAAGGAAAGGCCCGGGAAATATGCTGTACAAAAGGGCGGCTGCAGGGCGGTATTTTTACTTTGCCGGGCAATATCAGCTCCCAATATATTACCGGTCTTTTGCTTGCCCTGCCTTTGCTGAAAGACAACAGCCAGATTCGCATTACTTCCCCCTTGGAATCAAAGGGGTACGTGGATTTGACCTTAGATGTACTGAGAAGCTTTCACATTGATGTTTATGAAGAAGAAAAGGACGGCTGTCTTACTTATAAAATAAAAGGCCGTCAGCAATATATTCCTGCAGGAGATCTGAAAGCAGAGGGAGACTGGTCTAACACTGCATTTTGGGTGGCTGCCGGTATTTTATCAAAAGAATCGGGGATCATCTGTACGGGAATCAATCCCAAATCCATTCAGAGCGACAGGGCCATCCTCAGTCTGGCTCAGCGAATGGGCGGAAAGATTATGGAAAAAAGATCCAGTATCCTTGCTTTGGAAGCGCCCTTGCACGGAATCCATATTGACGCGTCCTCAATACCTGATTTAGTGCCTATCCTGTCAGTCATGGCAGCTACAGCAAAGGGGACTACCTATATCCACAACGCCCACAGGCTGCGGCTCAAAGAGTCAGATCGCCTATCAGCAATGCATGATTGTCTTTCCCGCCTTGGAGCTGATATCAAAGAAGAGCCGGGAGGCTTGGTCATAAACGGAGTGCCTCATTTAAAAGGGGGAGTTGTCAGCGGATACAATGATCACCGGATTGTTATGTCCATGGCCATAGCCTCTGTCAGAGCGCAGGAACCGATTATCATAGAAGGTGCGGAAGCTGTAAACAAATCTTATCCAGCCTTCTTTGAAGACTTTAAAGACCTGGGAGGTGAATATCGTGTACTCTAGTTTTGGAAAACGAGTAAAAGTAACCATTTACGGAGGTTCTCACGAGCCGGAGGTAGGAGTTGCCATCACTGGACTGCCCCGCTTTACTTGCTTTGATTTAAAGGAGCTGCAGACATTTTTGGACAGACGGGCCCCGGGAAAGAGCCCTTTTACAACAACTCGCAAAGAACCGGACAAGGTGCTGCCCCGGGAAGGGCTCCGGGTCATTGATAATTTAGCTGTTACAACAGCCCCAACCATTACTCTGGCCATTGCAAACACCAACACGCGCTCAGGGGATTACAGCAATCTGAGAGATGTGCCCAGGCCCGGCCATGCCGACTACACAGCCCGGGTAAAATACGGCGGTTCCCTGAATATGGCAGGAGGCGGCCCCTTTTCCGCCAGAATGACAGCGCCTCTGTGCATTGCCGGAGGCATTGCTCTGCAAATTTTACAGAGCAAAGGTATTGAAACAGGCGCTCACCTTTATTCTGTTGGAAGGATTCAGGATGATTGCCTGGACCCAATGACTCCTTGCGCTCCTGAGGACGCTCAGTTTCCCGTCCTGTCTCATGAAGCAGGGGAAAAAATGAAAGATTTGATCTTATCTGCAAGAAAAGAAGGAGACTCTGTAGGAGGAATTGTTGAGGTCTATGCCAAAAACTGTCCCGCCGGTCTGGGGGGCCCCATGTATGATGGGGTGGAAAGTGTGCTTGCGCCCATATTCTTTGGGATTCCGGCTGTAAAAGGCATTGAGTTTGGCGCAGGTTTTTCCAGCACGCACATGCGTGGATCGCAAAATAACGATGCGTTCCAAATGGAGCAGGGCAAAGTAGTGACCCGTTCCAACAATCACGGAGGAATCTTAGGCGGAATCACTTCCGGCATGCCTATCATTGCACGTATTGCCTTTAAACCCACACCGTCTATTGTCAAGGAACAGGATTCTGTAAGTCTGGGTAAAAAGGAAAACGAAACATTGTCCATCAGAGGCAGACATGACCCATGTGTTGCTGTGCGGGCAGTGCCTGTCTGTCAGGCTGCTCTGGCGATTGGACTTTTAGATATGATTATGGAGGAGAAAAAATGAAATTAGAAGAAATTAGAAACCACATCGACAAAGTAGACTCTCAAATTGCATCCCTGTTTAAAGAACGGATGGGGCTTGCTTTGGAAATTGCCAAGACAAAAGAAAAAAACAAGCTGGCAGTCGTCAACACTGCCCGGGAAAAGGAAATCCTTCACCGCATTTCCGAAGAAGTAGGCGAACCATTGGACGGATACGCAAGAATTCTCTTTAATACTTTGTTTGATTTGAGCCGTTCTTACCAAAACAATTATCTTTCCCGTGTATCGGATATCGGCGACCGCATTAACAAAGCCCTGGAAGAAACACCGAAGCTTTTCCCAAAGAAAGCAGTTGTGGCCTGCCAGGGAGTTCAGGGCTCTTATTCCCAGGCTGCCTGTGAAAAGCTGTTTGAAGTTCCCAGCACCATGTATTTCAATAGCTTTGAAGGAGTCTTCAATGCCGTTGAAAAAGGGCTCTGCCAATATGGAATCCTGCCTATTGAAAACAGTTCTTATGGTTCCGTAGGTACTGTATACGACCTGATGAAAAATTATAATTTCCACATTGTAAAGAGCATCCGCCTGCGAGTAAATCACAGTCTCCTGGCAAAACCGGGCACACAACTGAAAGATGTAAAGGAAATTTACTCCCACGAGCAGGCCATCGGGCAGTGCGGCGAGTTTCTCAAAACCCTGAAAGATGTAAAAATCACGGTTTGTGAAAATACGGCAAGAGCTGCCAAAATGGTAGCAGAGTCAGATCGCAGCGATGTGGCGGCTATTTGTTCCAGGGACTGTATCGAGCTGTACGGATTGGAATCTCTCAACAATAATATTCAGGTCAGCGACAACAACTACACCCGCTTTATCTGCATTTCCAAGAATTTGGAAATTTACCCCGGCGCCAACAAAATCAGCCTCATGCTGTCCCTGCCCCACAAGCCAAGCGCTCTCTATCATATGATCGCCAAGTTCTCATCCCTGGGCGTAAACCTGACAAAGCTGGAATCCCGTCCTGTTCCCGGCAGCGACTTTGAATTTATGTTTTACTTTGATATGGAAGCCTCTGTCTATTCGCCGGAACTGGTCAGCCTCTTGGGACAGCTGGAAAATCAACCTGAAATCTTTGTCTTCCTGGGCAGCTATTCAGAAGTAATATAAGGAGACGGTTATGACTTATGGACTGATAGGCGAAAAGCTGGGCCACAGCTATTC
>CAUEYG010000085.1 GCA_959021945.1 uncultured Eubacteriales bacterium
TGCTATAGCGGGAATGTTACGCCTTCCAAGAATCGGGTTCAGAAAGATAAAGCCTGACATTCTCATTAAAATCAGGGCAAAGAGCATAAATTCCTGTGTCCCTGCAATCAGCATCTCTCAACTCCTTATTCCGCCATCAGAACAAAAATTCTGGCCATAAACTCCTGCAAGGTCTGCAGCATAGTGCTGCCCGTAATAATGAGCACAATGCCGATTACAATGAGCTTTGGAACAAAGGTAATTGTCTGCTCATGAATCTGCGTCGCTGCTTGGAGTATGGAAATGACCACTCCCACCAACATGCTGATAATGAGAATCGGCCCTCCCAGCTGAATGGCAAGTATGAAAAAATCATACATTAAGTCTGTAATTTCATTTGTTGTCATGTCTTAGATCCTCCATTGTCAGAGATTAAAGCCGTTCACAATTGCTGAGAACAGCAGCTCCCACCCATTGACTGTGACAAACAAAAGCAGTTTGAAAGGCAATGCAATTGTAGCCGGCGGAAGCATGATCATTCCCATGGACATCAGTACGCTGGAAACGATAACATCAATGAGCAAAAATGGAATAAAAATCAAAAATCCCGCCATAAAACCACGTTTTAGTTCACTTGTCATAAACGACGGAACAACTACAGAAAGCGGGAGTTCTTCCATATTCTCAGGTTTTTCTATATCAGCCAGCTCAGTAAAGAGATTTACAGAACTGACTTCCGTCTGTTTTAGCATAAAGCGTTTAATTGGAACTTCCGCCCTTTCCAGGGCTTGTTCCTGAGTGATCCTGCCTTCTGTATAGGGCTGGTATGCATCTTCATTAATATCCGTAATAACCGGCTGCATAATAAAGAGCGTCAAAAATAGCGCAATGCCAACCAGCACCATATTAGGCGGCGTCTGCTGGATTCCCAAAGCGTTTCTGGTAAAGGAAAGAATAATAATGGTCCTTGTAAAGGAGGTCATCATGATTACAATGGACGGAAGCAACATGACCACCGTCATCATTACCAGAATCTCTAAAGTGGGAACCCCGTTTCCATTTATATTTATTAAAGCATTAGTATCCATTCTTGTTTTTCCCTCTCCCAAACTTGTCCATCAGTTGTTTGAAGTCAGGATACGGTTTTTCCTGCTCCCCGGGGTCCTGGAACGGAATCAGATCTTCCTCCTCAAGTTCCGATAAAAGGGAAACCTGGGAAGCTGTAATACCCACCAGAAAAAAGCGTGTCCCAATCTGTACAATTGCCGCAGTTCGATCTCGCCCTAAGGCGATCTGATCTTTGACTTTCATACAGCTGGAACGAGTCCTTACTCCTACGCCTCTTCCAATATATTTTGTAACAACATATGCCAGGTACAAAATCAGAACCACCAGTACTAATGTACCTATGGCAGTAAACATTCCTTTCGCCATACAGTTTAACCCCTACTGCTCCACTACTAGTTCTTCCTGAAGGATTTCTGTTATCCGAACGCCAAAGTTATCCTCTACAACAACCACGTCTCCCTTTGCAATGCACTGCCCATTTACAAACACGTCTACCTGTTCGCCGGCCAGCTTGTTAAGCACAACTAAAGAGCCTTTGTTTAATTCCAGAATATCCCGTACTAACTTCTTTGTGCGTCCGATTTCTACGGAAACATCCAAAGGTACGCCCATGATCAGATCCAGATTGGCATCCGGGTCCACTGTTTCATCACCACTGCTTAAGTTCGCCTGCGGCATAGCGTTAACTTTGATCTGCTTTGGAGCCGCCGCTGCCTGGTGCATATTTTTAAGCTGTTCCAGTTCCTGCTGTTGGAGCGCCATTTGCTGACGCATCATATCCAGCATCTGCTGCATCATCATGGCGTTTGCCCCGCCGTCTGCCGGGAACGCTTCCGGAGCCATGGCAGGCGCTGCGTTAGAAGGTGCGGTTTGCATCGGCGCTGGCTGCGGCGCCGGTTGTGGCGCGGCAGGCTGTGCTGCTTGCTGCACGGTTTCTTGCTGTGCAGGGGTTTGAGCTGCTGCCGGTTCAGAGGTCTCAGCAGGTGTGTCCTCTGCCTGAGCGGATGCCATCAGCGCTTCGATAGCTGCTTGATCTAATACTTGATTCGACCCTGCAGGTTCTGCAGGAGCAGGCTCTTGCGCCGGAACCTCTGCAGGCTGCTGAGCACTGGACTCCTGCGGTGCTGCCGCAGCTTCTTCAGGCTCGTCACCTGCTGCATCCAATGTACCTTCCGGGAAAAAGCCTGAAACTAATTCTCTCGCAAGGCTGACAGGCATTACATTCATAAATTCGCTTTCCATCTCGTCTCCGATTTTTAGGTTAAAGCGAATAACGACCATCGGCTCGCCTTCTAAAAAATATTTATCAATAAACTCTTCCGAGTCATCTACTTCAAAAGAAACCGGTGTAGAAATATTAACCGTCCGTGAAAGGAGTTCCGCCAGCGCAGTGGAAGATGCACCCATCATCTGGTTCATAACCTCACAGATGGCACTGATATTCATCTCATTTAGCTCAAACTCTTCATCAGGGATTTCCATGCCCATCATCTTTTCGACAATGATCTTGACATCCCCTCGTTTGAGCAGCATAACATTGCTTCCGGTCAGCCCCTCTACATATGTGATTTCAACTCCTACGGCAGGTTCCAGGTTGGAAAATTCAAATTCTTCCCTGCTTTTAATCTCTACAATCGGAGTTGTAATATCCACTCTGGCGTTCAGCATCGTAGATGCTGCTGTCGCTGATGACCCAAGGCTGATATTCAGGATTTCACCGATTGCATCCATTTCCATAGTCGTCATCTTGTTTTTGTACATTCCATTCTTCTCCTTATGGCAATATTTAACCTTTTTTTAAAGTTATAAAATTATTTGTCTATCTCTAAGGCTTTTTGCGCCATTAGTTTCACTGCGTTAAATGCAGTGATATTTGCCTCATATGATCTGGTTGCTGCCATACTGTCGGTCATTTCCTTTACCATATCAATATTAGGCGTCCGAACGTACCCTTCTTCATCTGCATCAGGGTGGTCCGGGTCATATACAGCCTTTAATTCCGTCTCGTCATCCACGATTGCCGTAGCGCGCACACCCGCTGTCGTATGGGTTGTCTTTCCTCCCATGGTCCTATTAAGCACCTCTTGAAAAGAGTTGTCCTTGGCCTCCAGTACAACCATCTTTCTGCGATAAGGGCCTCCGCTTTCAGTCCTTGTAGTTTCAATATTTGCAATATTTTCTGACGCTACGTCCAGCCGCATACGTTGTGCCGTCATTCCTGACGCACTGATATTTAATGAACTTAAAAATGACATGATTTATGTCCTCCCGTATTGTTTGCCTCTCTTTATCCCAAGATTGATTCTACTGTTTTTAAAATACGGTCCGGTTTAAAAGGTTTTACAATAAAATCCTTTGCTCCTGATTTAATTGCGTCAATAACCATGGTTTCCTGGCCCATAGCAGAACACATTACTACGTTTGAGCTAGGATCTGCCGCTTTAATTGCTTTCAGCGCTTCCAAGCCATCCATATTGGGCATGGTAATATCCATAATAACCAGGTCAGGCTGTACTTCATTAAACTTTTCTACAGCCTTGGCGCCGTCCTCCGCCTCATATATGTCCGTATACCCGCCCTTTGAAAGGGTATCCTTTACCATCATCCGCATAAACGCCGCATCATCTACAATCAATATCTTCGCCATGTTTTTAACCTCACTTTTTTATTTTTATTTTCTAAAGAAATTTATTGTTCTGATTCCTGTACAGGCTCATCCTGTATTCCTTCATTGAGCACAGGCTCACTTTGAGCATCTGCTGCATCAGCATCTAGCCCAGAGGATTCCTTTTCCTCCTCACTGTCGATCCTTCTGTGGATCTTAATCGCAACATTCTTTTTATGAACTCCTGCCTTTCCTTCAAACCACGGCTCCTGGTCCACAAAGAGAGAAACATCCGTTTCCTTCGGCTTGTTTAAATCAAGCACATCGCCTACTTTCAATCCATAGACATCTCTCAGACTAACCTGCGCTTCGCCCAGCTCCGCTCGAACCGTAAGGGCCGAATCCTTGATACGAGAAAGGATCGATGCACGGGTCCTGTTTGTATCCTGTACATAATCGCTTTCCACATGCTTGCGCCGTTCAATGATGGAAAAGATACTAGTAAGAAGATTTCCGGGGATACATACGCTGATCATCCCCTCAACCTCATCCATCTTTACGCTAAGCATTACAATGGCTACAGGCTCATCTAAGCTGATTTCCTGAAACAGGCTAGGATTTTCTTCCAGTCTTTCTTCCCCCATTTCCAGCTTTATATAATTATTCCAGGCTTCTTTTGTTGCTCCCAGAATGTAGCTCATAATTCTCCGGTATAATGACAGTTCAATATCCGTATATGTATATGATGTATCAATTCCCTTGTCATTTCCGAGCCCGCCCAGCATGCGGTCGATCATATTAACCATAAGCACTTGATTAATGTGAGTCAAGAGCGGAGGATTCTTGGAATCATCCTGCAGTCTCAGATCGCTGAGCATCATAATGTCGCTGTCACTTAATCCGTTGCTGAATTCATAGTAGCGCTGCTCTTCTACAGTCAAGACTTCAATCTCGCTGCTCACTCTCAAGATTCCATTGAGCCTTGAAGAAACAATCCTGGCATAATTATCATAAATACCATGAACCAGCTTCAATTTATCTTTTGTAAACTTTTTAGGACTGTAAAAGTCGTATTTTCGATAATTCTTTTTCTTCGTTTCAGGCTGTGCTTCCTGCTGGCTGCTGCCATCGGAATCCTGCATGGAATTTAGTAACGCGTCAATCTGACTTTGAGATAATACTTCAGCCATACTCTATCCATGCCTCCTTTTTTGTATTTTGGTTTGCATTTTCTGATCCCTTTCTATGGCACAAGTTCTATTGCTGCTGTTGCTGTTCATCACCATAGACCTCATCATAATAATCAGACAGACTTTTTTGCTCGCTTCCATTTTTCAAAATCAAAATTTCCGCACGCCTGTTTTTTTCCCGCCCCTCAGATGTATCAAAGGTAGCGATAGGATGAAACTGCCCATATGATACAGCCAAAAGGTTAGCGGGGTCAATTACATTCTTTTTTTGAATATATGCGACTACATTGGCAGAACGTTCTGCCGCCAGTCTTCTGTCAGTTTCCACATTGTTTGGAACATCAGGCGTTGCCTGTGAGGTATGTCCCATTACCTGAATTTCTTTGATGGTATGTGCTGATGGTTTTATCGCTCTTGCAAAAGCATCGAGGACCTTTTTTCCGTCGTCTCTGATAACAGGACTGTCCCCATCAAAGAACACCTTATCTTTGTATGAAATGAATTGGAAATCTTCACTCTGTGTAATCTTAACATCTGCGTCCACACCCATCTTTTTCATTTCCGCATTAAGATTATCATAGATTTCCGCAAATTCTTCGTTTGTTTCTGAGCTCCCCGGCACATCATCATCACCTGGCTCAATATCTTTATCTGTTACTACCTGGCTCACCTCAGCTGCGTTGGGATTTACTGATCTGACAAAGTTTTCCCATTTAGCCTGATCAACGGAGGAAATCGTGTACAGCAAAACGAAAAAACACAAAAGAAGTGTGACCATATCGCCGTATGTATCCATCCAGCTGGCACCGCCGCCCAGCTTTTTTCTACGCTTCATTGCGTATCACTCCCTTTCCCTATTTTTTGTCTTTGCCTTTTGCTTTTTTCTCTTTCTTGGCGCTCTTTCCGCCTCCGCCATTTTCATCCAGCAATAGGAGCTGCTGCTTTTTCGTCAGAGATGATACCAGACGTTCTTTCAAGGTCTTTGGATTGTCTCCGGCTTGGATTCCAAGGACGCCGTCTATAATAATCTGCCTGTATAAAATTTCTTCATTATTGCGAATTTCTAATTTTTTCGCAATTGGATTAAAAAACAAATTGGCGAGAACAACGCCGTACAGCGTTGTAATCAAGGCCACGCTCATGTTCAGTCCAATGGACTCTGAAGCACCGTCATCCAGATTCATATTTTTCAGCATGTTAATCAATCCGATCAAGGTACCGATCATACCAAAAGCAGGCGCATAAGCCGAAGCCCTTTCGTAAATGGCTGCTTCTTCATCGTGACGCGCTGCCATGCTTTCCACCTCTTGCTCTAGCACCTCTTTCACTTTTTCTGCTTCTGTGGCGTCGACAATGAGCATAATACTGCGTTTGTAAAAAGGGTCTTCCAGTTCATTTGCCTTTTCTTCCAGGGCCAATAGGCCGTTTTTTCTGGCAAGTTGTGCAAATTCCACCAGTGATTCAATGAGAGGCTCCGGATTAAATTGGTTTCCTTTAATAATAATGGAAAAGTGTTTTCCCACATTTTTCAGAGCGCTCAGTGGGAAACTGGCAACAACCGCAGAGATTGTACCTCCCAATACAATCAAGACGCTGGCCAAATCCCAAAAGTTCAAAAGACTTCCGCTCTGCAAAATGCCGGATATCATAATTCCGAATCCTGCTATAACACCTATAATTGTAGTAATATCCATTCTAAGCCTCCCATTCATCACCTTTATGCGAAGAGCGCAGAAATTGCAAAACCTGTCGTTTCAGCTCATCTTTGTTTTCAACAACAATGTGAAATTTTCCATTCATCATGATGATCTTTGACTCTGGTATCAATTCAACGTATTCGATCTGCA
>CAUEYG010000086.1 GCA_959021945.1 uncultured Eubacteriales bacterium
TTATAGCTATTTTCCCGGGCGTACAGGACGTCCAGCCAGATTCCTTTTTTACTGCTGTCGTAAGCAATCCCTTTCTTTACATAGAGCTTTGAAATATGGCTGCTCTGCGCCATATAACATTGTAACGTGGATTCTTTATTTCCTGCCGGAACCATCGGAAGTACCATCCTGCCTTCTGCTTCGTTAATCCGGACATCATTTCTGATTTTATCAATGTCTCTGCCGGTCAGATCACCATACGTCCACATATCTGCCATATTCTGCTCATCTATATAAGTTTGAAAATGTTCTTCCAGGCCTCTCCATTCACCGGTAATTCCGGAAAAAAGGAAACAGCCGACAAACATCATGAGAAAAATGGCCATAAACTGAACTTTATTTCTGCGTATATCCCTCAGCATCTTTTTTGTCAACATTACCATTCCACCTCTTCTATACTGACAGGATGTTCATTTACCCGGTTCTCGACTATCTGCCCGTTTTTCACCCTCACTAACCGGTCTGCAGCTTTGGCAAGATTCGCGTTATGGGTGACGATAAGTGTTGTGCGTCCTTCTTCCCTGCACAGCCGTCTAAGTTCTGACAGCACCATACAGCCGGTCTCACTGTCCAAAGCCCCTGTCGGTTCATCGCAAAGCAGCAGATCGGGATTCTTTGCGAGCGCCCTGGCAATGGACACCCTCTGCTGTTCTCCACCTGAGAGCTGCTCCGGAAACTTCCGCCCATGTCCTCTGAGCCCTACTTTTTCCAGCGCCTCATCCGCAGGTACAGCATCCTTTTTCAGTTCTTTCATAAGCGCCACATTTTCCCGGACAGTCAAGGTCGGAATCAGGTTGTAGAACTGGAACACAAATCCTATTTTTTCTGCTCTATATGTGGACAACTCTTTTTCGTTCATCTCAGAAATATCTCTGCCTGCGATCTTTACTTCTCCTTCATCTGCCCGGTCTATTCCTCCAAGAATATTAAGAAGTGTACTTTTTCCTGCGCCGCTTGTACCAAGTATGACAGTAAACTCTCCCTCTTCTACCGTAAAGGACACTTTATTAAGAGCATATAGCTTCTGTCCCCCGCTCTCATATATTCTGCTTACTTTTTCTAATGCCACGATACTCATTTTTCTGCCTCCTTCTGCTGTGCGTAATACCGGATCACCAAACAGGATCTCATTTCTTTTGCCCATCTCGTGGCTCTTATATTATCTGCTTTCAGAAGCCTTTTCAATAATACCTGCCGTATAAAAATCAGAACTTAACATTCGTTCACTTTAAAGATAAATGCAAAATTATACCTTTGTCCTTCCCGAATATTTTTTATATAAAAAACTGCCTTCTCACAGGAAGGCAGTCCGGACTGCTTACAATATATCGCTCTCTCTGGCTTCTCTTTTCACCTATGGCACAAACTTTTTGTCAAACGCATCCACCTCGTCTTCCTTAACCATGAAACTTTTATCAAAGTCATAGGTGCCTGCACATGCTTTCAGATATCCTTCCTCCAACTCATTTACCATAAAAAATTCATTCTCTTTATCCCGGTCTGCCCCGGGCAGATAAATATCATATTTACTGGCAGGGACAAAACCAAATCTGCAGTAATATTGCGGGCTGCCTGTTATCATCACCGCCTTGATCCCTGTTTCCTTTGCTTTCTGTAATGTATGGTTGATTATTTTCCCGCCGATCCCCTTCCCCTGATGATCCGGGTGCACACTGACCGGACCAAAGGCAGCAATACTGCTGCACATCCTGCCGTCCTTATACATTCTGCTGTACACAATATTTGCAACGATTTTACCGTCTTCTGCCGCCACAAAATCCAGTTCTCTTATGAAGGCTTCACTTTCTCTCAGCTTATGAAGTACAAGATGCTCAGAGCATCCCGGCTGATACACGTTCCAGAATGCCTCCCTTGTCAGTTGTTCCACATCATTATGATCGTTCTGTTCTTCCAGACGAAATATCACAGACATTTTCCCCCATCTAATTTTATATTGTTAATTTTACACGAAACTGCACACGGCTGCAATCAAAGTTTCTCTTCATTGACTGCCAGTCCCGTACATAGCATTTTAAAAACTTTGATAAATTCCTTCTGTGCATCTTCGGAGTCTTTGTGCTCAAGCAATACGTGACGGATACATAAGATAAATGTTGACGTTAGTATGTCGATATAGGGAGAATCGCTGTCTTTTAATCCGAGATGCCATGCCATATGGCTCTTAAACTTTTTTACAAACTCCTCCCGTTTCTCAACAAAATGTGTCGTTCTTAAGTCAAATAAAATCAGCAGTCTTTCATCCAGCAGACACTGAAATTCTTCATAAGCCATTAAATCATTCATATTTTTCAGCGCATCCAGCAGCTCCTCCATTGAATATACTTTATCCTGCTGCTCAAGATGTCCTTCCGTAACTTTCGCAAGCTTTTCCAAAGGTTCTTTTAGTATCTCCGAAAGGATGGACTCCTTACTCGGATAATAATGATATATATTTCCGAGTGTTGTATTGGCTTTTCTGGCGATCACACGCATAGAAGCAGCTTCATACCCATGAAGCAGAAATTCTTTCTGTGCCGCTTTGAGTATCTCTTCTCCGATGCTTTCTTTCTTCGTCTGCATTTTACTACCTCCGTATAGACACATCTTAAATGCTTTCCACATCTTTTTCAATAATACAGGATGTATAAAAATCAATACTTAACCACTGTTCATTTTAGAAGAAAGATGGCTGGTAAATAAATACCAGATTAAATGCATTCATTACTTTTCTTTTTTAACCGCTGGTGGTATACTGTCGGTATGGGGTATTAGCGCAGTTGGGAGCGCGCAACATTCGCATTGTTGAGGCCACGGGTTCGAATCCCGTATACTCCATGTCGCAAAAAAACGTTAATAATCCGCAATCCCTTTAATATCAAGGGATTGCGGATTTTACGTATATAGAATATATTTTCTGTTGATATTAAAATATGTTCTATATACGTTAATGTCTGAGAAATGGCAAAAGGGTGAGAAAACAACATTCAAACAGTTGTGTATACCGCAGTTTTAGGCCTATTACCGCAATAGAGAATTGTATTTTATCAAACAGAGCGGTATAATGGTCGAAAATATGAAATGATGGGACCGGTTTACCGACGTTCCAGCTGGAAGTCAGGACAACACCATGAAACAAAAACCTTATGGCCAATATGGGCAAAGGAGGGCATATTTCAATGGCAAAGCTTGTCAAGACTTGCCACGTTCAAAAATGCGAGGTGTTATGAATGAAAATGCGTGAGGAATTTACCTGCCCTCTGGAACTGGTTCACGATATGATTAAGGGCAAGTGGAAACCAATCATTTTGTGGAGATTGCGATTAGGCGCAACCTCTCTTTCAAAACTGGAAAAAGACATTGATGGCATTACACAGAAAATGCTCCTGGAACAGCTCAAAGAGCTGATAGATTATGGTTTTGTCGGAAAGAAATCGTTTGAGGGTTATCCTCTACATGTGGAATATTCTCTAACGGAAGGACAAGGCCGTGAGATGCTAAAGGCCTTAACGATAATGCAGCATATCGGTATTGAATACCTAAAGAAACAAGGTAAAGAAAATGTGCTGATCGAAAAAGGCGTTGTTCCCGAATAAGATACTTACAAAAAAGTGGGTAATTTACTATTTGCCTCCATGTGGTTATTATGTAATTGAACAGAAACCATGTGGAGGTATTGTTATGAATGTAACAAGTACAGGAATTATTGATAATACTATTCAAGACAAATTTGGCGGGCGAGGAACACAATTTAATGAAAATGGCATCCCGACCTGTTCTCTGCCAATTAAAATTGAAAATGCCCCAAAAGAGACGGTATCATTCGCCCTTGTATTGGAAGATAAAGACGCCTATCCTGTTACAGGAGGATTTGTCTGGGTACACTGGCTGGCTGCAAATATCACACGAAGAGAACTAAAAGAGAACGAGAGCCAGAAAGCTCAAGACTTTGTGCAGGGGAATAACAGTTGGACGAGTATTCAAGGGAATCAGCAAAGCAAAGCGTTATCTTGTTTTTACGGAGGAATGACACCCCCGGACCGAGCGCATACCTATGAACTACACGTTTTCGCATTAGATAAATTGTTGGAGCTTAATAACGGATTTTTCCTAAATGAGTTGTATTCAAAAATGGAAGGACATATTTTAGCCCAATTCACATTAAAAGGCAGCTATGATAAAGTATAACACATCTTGTTTTGCTTTTTCGGTTTCCCGACGATAAAAGCCGATCTTATCGTCCAGTTTCACAAGGAGGTTTTTCAATGGTACAGAAATCAGAAAAATACACAGTCATTACAGGGGCTAGTTCTGGTATTGGTTATGAGACAGCAAAAGCATTTGCCGCCCGCAGTAAAAACTTGATCATTGTCGCCCGCCGTCAGAATAATCTTGAAGCCTTAAAGAATGAAATCTTGCAGAAATATCCGGCACTGGATATTGTAATCAAAGTCACGGATCTGTCTATTTTGGAAAATGTATATCGTCTCTATACAGACTTGAAAGATTATTCGCTGGAAACATGGATTAACAATGCAGGCTTTGGAAACTACGACAGCGTGGCACAGCAAGATCTAAAAAAGATTGAAACCATGCTTCATCTGAATGTTGAAGCCCTCACAATTCTATCATCACTTTTCGTTCGGGACTACAGAGACATTGCGGGAACACAACTCATTAACCTCTCTTCTGCCGGAGGGTATACGATTGTTCCTACCGCTGTCACTTATTGTGCTGCAAAATTTTATGTAAGTACGTTTACAGAGGGATTAGCACACGAACTAAGAGAAAGCGGCGCTAAAATGCAGGCGAAAGTGCTGGCCCCCGCCGCGACAAAAACAGAGTTTGGAAAAGTAGCAAACGATGTCAGCAATTATGACTATGATAAATTGTTTGGAACATATCATACCAGCCAGCAAATGGCAGCGTTTTTGTTGGAATTATATGATAGCAATAAAATAGTTGGTACAGTAGATAGAGAGAATTTTAGCTTTAAATTATGTGACCCGCTATTTTCCTACTCCGGTAACTCTAAACACAATCAAAAGACAAGTAAATAGTATGCGGTAATTCTGCCGCACGACGGCAAAAGGAAAAAGCCGTCTCAGATTATTTATTCCTCTGTTTTTCCAGCCTGCTTTATGAGCTGATTTATATATGTGCTCACTCCCGCCGCCAGGATCCCCTGGACGACCGCTGTAAAGAGCGCGACGGCAATATCCCGGACCGTGGCACAGCTGGCCGTTGCCATTATCCAAATACCACACATGAAGATGCCGATAATGCCAAGGACCAGCGGTATATACTTGTCCTTTAGAAACGCAGCCTGTTTGAACCACATACCCAAAAAATATAATGCGATCGCAACAGTCATCAGTTCCGGTTTTACATAATTCATAATATGTTCCATAATTATTTTCCTCCTTCTACTTGCCGCTACTGGGATCCGGCAGATCATATGGATCCGTTTTGACAACGTTATCTTATCAGCAGCTACAGGGACAAAGAGGGACATGAACAAATATTGCTTATCTGCATATGTAAAAATCTTTCTGAAGCAGAAATAGTTCTTTTGCTTATATGTCGTTACATTTCGGTTTATTTCTTTTTTTATCTATTTTCCTTTATTTTTATCTATTTTAATCTTTTTTTATCTATATTTTTCCAAACTGTTTCATAATGTATACATTATGCCTGTAAGGTCAGAAGGAGGCATTATGAATAAACTAAGAGCTTTGTTGTTAAGGCTCGGGATACGGTCTACGCTGAAGGGATTTCACTTCCTTCTGTACGCTCTGCAGCTGTGCTTGTCAAACGATGAGTACCTCCTTTCCGTCTACAGGACTCTTTACATGGATACCGCAGTGCACTTCAAGACATCGAGAGATAACGTAGACCATTGTATCCGCACTGCCATTTCTAACTGCTGGTATAAAGGCAACCGGGAACTTCTTATAAGCATCGCCGGCTACGAACTTAAACAGAAACCAGCCAATGGAGAATTCATAGACATTCTCTATAATTACTTATATGAGGAAGCATAGGCCCATTTTACGGGCCTCTTTCTTTTCAACACCTTATTATTATTTGTCTGAATTTGTCGAATATTGTCGTTTATGCCTTTTTATCATCTGTTTATGTCCCTATTCTTCTATATATGAGCGCAGCGTATACAATTACTCTGTAAGGTCGTGAGGAGGCATTATGAATAAACCAAGAGCTTTATTACTAAGGCTCGGCATACGGTCTACGCTGAAAGGATTTCACTTCCTTCTGTATGCGCTGCAGCTGTGCTTATCAAACGAAGAATACCTGCTTTCTGTCTACAAAACTCTGTATATGGATATCGCGGCACATTTTGGTACTTCCAGAGATAATGTAGACCATTGTATCCGTACTGCTATTGCAAACTGCTGGTATAAAGGCAACCGTGATCTTCTTATAAGCATCACTGGTTATGAACTTAAACAGAAACCAGCCAACGGAGAATTTATTGATATTCTCTACAATTACTTATGCCAGGAAGGATAGGCCCGCTCTGCGGGCTCCTCTCTTTTGATCTCCTGATCGAGGTAAACCAGCGGTAGAGTCCCTGTTCAACCAGGAATCGGTTGATTCGCCCTCATAATACTCTTATA
>CAUEYG010000087.1 GCA_959021945.1 uncultured Eubacteriales bacterium
CCCTATAATACCTTGTCTTCAACCTTTTTAATAAACTGTTTTAAGTCTTTTTCCAATGCTGGATCTAACATGCTTTCCTGAGCCTCCTCCAATATGGTTTCCATTTTAGCCCGGGCAACATCTCGAATGTCTTCTGCTCCTGCTTTTTGCCATACATCCGAATCTCTCCAGTCGCAGATACTTGGCTGGAATCCTTTTCTCATATGCTTTAAGGTGGATTTTCTCATCATGAAGTCGCCTCCATGTTTGACTTCCATCATGTCCTCCATACCTCTATAATCTTCTCCTGTCTTTATTCCGGCAACAATAGCGCGAACTCTTGCGATAGCCTCGTTATCCAGAATGATCTTTTCCTTTGATGTTGTCAGAAGATTGGCCAAGGAACCTGCAGGCTGACTGACTACGTTTGCTCCTGCAAGAGCAGCAAACAATAAGCCCTGCATGCCTTCCATACCTGCTTGCCAGTCAATGATTTTGGAGCTAGCAATTCCTGCCTGACATCTGGCAGGCAATCCATAGAAATCTTTTAAATGCTGCACTACTGCCCCCATCATCAAAATGGTATCCGGACTGGAGCATTCCCATGTAGCATAGCGCATATTTCCATAAGTTAATGTGCCTGAAAGGAGAACCGGGATTCCTGGCTGAATGAGCTGAGAATAAGTAAGGCCCGCCAGCTCATCGGCAATTGCCAAAGTAACATTAGCAAAATTTTGTACAGGACCGGTAATGCCTGATAACGGTGCTCCAACAATGCAAATCGGCTGATTTCTCCTAGCATATAAATCAATTCCTTCACAGGCAAATTTTGTGTAAAACAGCGGTGAGTTAGGGCATACGATCTGCCATGTCATATATTTTCCATTGAGATTTTTACCATAGGCAATTTCCAAAAGGTCTAAAACCTCTGCTCTTTGCTGATTTGTATCAAGTTCCATTGGACAAACCATAGGCTTATCGCTGCACTGCAGCGATGTCAGTGCCATGTGGAGTCCTTTTGTTCTCTCCGGTACATCAGATGGACTGATAGGCTGATACCCTGCCATATCTACGTTTTCGCAAGCGTGATAGATCTTCTGAAGATCAGCAAAGTCTTTAAGAGTAGGCATATTGTTGCGAACGCCTTTATTATCAATCAGGAAAACTTCCCCGCCCGCCGGATGGCATAAAAACCCTTCTCCTACGCGAACTCCTTTTTCTGAGTCCATTGCAGCCAAATCAAAATACTTTGGAACTGTTTTAAGAGCATCTTCTACCATTTTCTTTGGAATATACACAATATTCCCATCGATTCTAGCACCGGCTGTTTTAAAGGTCTCTACGGTTTTATCCGATTCAAATAATACGCCTTTATTCTCCAGTAAATGTAAAGCATTTTCATGGATTACAGCCATTTCCTCTTTTGTTAAAACTTTTACCATATTATCCAATCTCATAATAAAGCTCCTCTCCTGTATATGTATAACTATTCATTTTAACCGTGCATTTCTTAGTAGATGTACCGTTTAATCACCTTTCGGCCTTCGTCATTGCATTTAAAATAAGTACAGAAATCTCGATTTTCATCAAAAGAATCGCCAGTCTCATCAAAGAGACCGTTTTGAGCAGCAGACATAAGAACTTCTAAAACATAGCCTTCTTTAAAGGGTCTGCGCTTTCCATATTCATTTTGCAGCTCTCTCATAACATCTTTTGCGCATTTGGAGTCATCTGATTGATATAAAACATTTAAAACAGCATAATTAAGCGGCAGCATTTTTTTCTCCTCCTTTTCTCTTAAAAACATCAAATGGATTGCATGCGATTAAAACAATACCGCAGAACATAATGACTGCACCGATCCAAACTCTAACAGGCACCTCCCAACCTGTCTGACCCATAAATACACCTAAAATCAGCCAGCAGAACAGGGGGCTCCAAAAGCAATAGGCACTGTTTACCGTCATTCCCAGGGCTGCACCGCTCATGTTAGCGCCTTTGTACCAAAGAGAGTAGCTAAACAGAGCGAAAAATCCGCTGATAAAAAAGACGATAAATAACGGCGATGTAATGGCTCCCCCTAAAAGGTCTCCATATAATCCTGACTGGTTGTTAATTGTACAGAGAATAGGAATGATAATACCTAAATTAAGAATGCCAGACGAAAGCTCCCGCACTACAATACCAACCTCATAGTCAAGAATGGTCATGGAAAATCCTGCCACAGTCCCTTCTGCTCCCCAAAATACAGCTGCGACAAAAGCAATGATGCAGCCCAGCAGCATCCCCTCTGGAACATCTTCACCTACGCTTCCGCTCCCAATAAATACACTTGCAAATAGGCACATACATACGCCGAAAACAACACGTCGTGTCATCTTTTGCTTTAAGAAAATAGACGAAAACAGAACTCCCAATGCAGGATAACAGGCAGTAATTGGCACTGCCATATTACCGCAGTGTGTCATGGCAATGGCATTCAAGCCTCCAGCTCCCGGGCCTCCCAGCAAAGCGCATAAAATCATCAGCAGCCCCGGTTTTGTTTTAAAACAACGAAAAACATCTCCTCCCTTTCCCTTTACAACAGCAATAATCAATGCCCAGATTCCTGCACACAGATCATTTATCCCAGACGCAAGAAATCCAATGATAAAAGTAACGGCGAATATACTCAATCCTGCATTGTTTTCTCCATACCAATCCGTCCATGGTGCAGCAGTCTCTGCTACCATTAAAAATGCAGTATATAGGGCATAACAAATACCAGATGTCAAAGCGAGTCTGAAACCCTTTATCATGAATTTCTTTCTTTGACTTTCCTTGGCTGAAGCAATACGAACAGCCATGGCATCGTCAACATTTGTTTGTGAATAAGTCATTACTGACCTCCTTACTACTTTTACATACCAGAACTTTCCATTTTACATAACTTTCCTGCTGGTTCCATAATTGTATTGGCCAGAGAAATAAGCTGCTTCATATGTTCTGCACTTGGTTTATGAAAGGCGCTTTTATCATAGGACTTACCAATAGCCTCGTACTTGTGTTCTCCCAGATTGTGAAAAGGCAGAAGTTCCCACTCCTTTACTGCTTTTAGTTCTGCACATAGCTGTGCTGTTTTTATCACATTTTCCTGATCATCATTTAAGCCTGGAACAACAGGCGTTCGTATGATAATTTCAGATGCATATTCTTGAATACCACGCAGATTATCTAAAATCCATTCATTGGAAACGCCAGTCAATTGCTGGTGCATCACAGGGTTCAAATGCTTGATATCAAAGAAGATCAAATCCAGCTTTTTTGCTAATTCCTCAAATAGTTCTCTGTCTCCATAACCGGATGTTTCCATAGCCCAATGAATGTGATAAGGCTGGCACTGTTTCAGCACTTCAAGGCAAAAATCCCCCTGCGAGAGAGGCTCTCCCCCGGAGAAGGTCACACCTCCCCCGGAATTTTTGTAGAAAACCTCATCTTTTAATAATTCATTGACAACTTGTTCAACTGTCATTTCCTCGCCTACATATTTTAAGGTCTTGGAATAGCATTCCTTTGAGCAAGCACCGCAGCTCCGGCATCTTTCTCTGTCAATATGGATGCCTGCCTTATCGAAAAAGATGGCATTATTGGGACAAGCCTTTTGGCATGCGCCGCATCCAATACAGTTTCCTGTCACCACTTCCAATTCCGGCGCAAAGCTCTGTGATTCGGGATTGGCACACCAGAGGCACTCCAGCGGACAGCCTTTGAAAAAGATGACAGTGCGGATGCCCGGACCATCATGTGTTGAAAATCGCTGCGTGTTAAATACGGTTGCCGTTTTCATAGAGACCCTCTTTTCTTATACAAGGGCGAATTCTGTCCTGCCCATGATGTCATCCTGTAATGGTTTGCTCAGCTCTACGAAGTAAGCGCTATAGCCTGCTACACGAACCAACAGGGATTTATAATCTTCCGGATGCTCTCTGGCATCCTCCAGTGTTGCTTTATCAATAACATTGAACTGTACTTCATAAATGTCCAGATCCACAAAGGCCTTTAAGTAATCTACGATTCTTTGTGTACCTGGTTCCCCAGCTACCGTAGCAGGATCGAACTTGATATTCAGCAGCATACCGCCGTCCACTTCTTTTCCGTCAATATTGGCGTAAGATTTGAGAACTGCAGTAGGCCCCAGCACTTCTGTTCCATGACAAGGGGAGCATCCGTCTGCCAGCGGCTGTCCGGCATTTCTTCCGGAAGGAAGTGCTCCAATATACTGCCCCTGCGGGATATTAGAGGATACCGGATACAGAGACGGCATGAAATATTCGCCGTTCATGGTCTTATATTTATGGTGTTCTTCTACTACAAAGTGAGCCAGCTCTTTGGCAAACAGATCTACATATGGATCGTCATTTCCGTACTTAGGAGCATCATTAATGAGCATCTGCTGCATTCTTTCATACCCTTTGAAGTCTGCTTCCAGTGCTTTATTTAATTCATCAAAGGAAACTTTCTTTTCTTCGAATACCAGCTTTTTCACTGCTGCCAGACAGTTGCAGGCATCTGCAATACCAATTCCCAATGTTCCCGGGCCTACATTATACTTAGCACCGCCTGCCATAATATCAGTTCCGCTTTCTACGCATCCCTCGATCAGCATAGAGGCCAGAGGAGCAGGGCACAGTTCTTTTTGTGCAATCTCTGTAATATTACTGTAAATATTGCTCTGGCGGATCATATAAGCGATCTGCTCTTTTACTGCATCATAAAAATCATCAAAACTCTTAAACGTATTTATATCACCTGTCTGTACTCCGTAATGTCCGCCAGACTGACGATGTACACCGTTTGTCAGTACAAATTCCACGGCTGCTCCAAAGTTCCAGGAAGCAGAGGTACTCCACTGATGAAGCTTTCCTGGAAGAGACGGTTCCACACATCCAAGTGCACACCAGTTCCAAGCTTCGTCTTCCGGAATGCCCTTTTTCTTCAGGTTTTCCATCCCTACAGAGTCAGCATGAACGGCAGGATAGCCAGTTCCTACTTTGACTGTTTCTGCAACAGCCTTTAAAAATTCATCCGGATTTTTCCGATTTACTCTTACGGAAATCGGCGGCTGACAAAGTCTTACCTCTCTGGTGGCAGTCAGTGCCATATAAGAAACATCATTTACTGCATCATTTCCGTCTTTATCAATACCACCCACCATGGTATTCTGGAACGCTGTGTATCCGGAATAATATTTAGCACCTTCTAAGGACATGTACCAGATTTGCTCTGCCATTTTCACCCAAAGGCATTCAAGAAGTTCTAAAGATTCTTCTTTTGTAGTAATGCCATTTTTAATATCAGCCTGGAGCAAAGGATTCATATATTGGTCAAATCTTCCCAGAGAGTAGGATGGAGCGCTCAGCTCACAATACAGGCCCACCTGAGTAAACCAAATCAGCTGACATGCTTCTGCAAAAGTTCTTGGAGGGTTAACTCCTACCCATCTGCAGCGCTCTGCGATTTCCAGCAGTTCTTTTTTCCTGATTTCATCTTTTTCCGATGCCGCTAGCTTTTCTGCTTCCTCTGCATGTCTCTGCCCTAAAATTTCCATTCCTTCACAAGTGAGGATGATACTGGTCAGGTATTCACTTTTGTCAATATCTTCAATATTCGTAAGGTCCAAACCTTCTTTTACCTTCTGGGCATGAGCCTTGATGCCGCCATAGCCTTGCGGAATTAAAATGTTTTCATAGCCAATAGCGATTTCTCCTGGTCCAGTCTGGGTTTTGATTTCTGCATCAATAATGCCTGATTTATATCCCAGATCTCTTACCTCTTCCGGAATTCTTGTAAGCCATTGATTCAAGACTGTCTTTCCCTTCCAATAAGGCTCGATTTCTTCTCTCCAAAGTTTTTTGGATTCCTCATCAATCTGGAGTGGGTCATATTGTCTGGTGGCCATGGTGTCCAGCTCTTCTGAAATCCAGTCAGCGGAAACTTCCGGCGTTACTTCGGCCTGCCTTGGTGCAGAACCGGTGTTTCCAATAATCAGCTCGTGGGGAAGAATTGTAATGGTCTTTGTTTCGCAATACCGTTTAAACGCCTTTGCCCGTCTGATACACATTGGCTCACCTTGAGTTTCCTTCATGACCCGGGTCTTTACCAGTGCCAAGTCCAGATGAAGGGTCGGCTTGTAGTTTTCATATTGTTTTTTCAGCAGCGTTATTCTGGGAAATCTGCTTGTCTGTTCCATGTTGTTCTCCTTTCTTGTCGGCTGTACTGCTATCAGCCATGTAAACACTTTTTTAACAGTTGCCCTATAGAAACGCATGATACATGCCAATTTTCCTTTGGTGCTCCCTTATCTCCGAGCTGACCTCTGTTGATTCCATAAAATTCAGTCTTTTTAGAGGGTGAAAATTTCTGATTTTTTATTTTTGGAAGAAAATTCCTTTTCTATATCTGCGGTTTTTGTTACCTTGCAGAAACAAAAGCGTCACCTTTTTGGTAACGCTTTTGTTTCGTCTATGCTATGGCCGTTTAAGCTCAATCTCATATTTTTGTATTTTCTTATACAAGGTTTTTCTGGACATACCTAGGTCCCTGGCTGCCATAGTAATGTTGCCTCTGCACAATGCAATGGCCTCTTGAATTGTTTCTTTCTCTCCAAAAACGACTGACGCTTTTTCAGGCAATGGGGCTGAACG
>CAUEYG010000088.1 GCA_959021945.1 uncultured Eubacteriales bacterium
TATTCCGGTAGCTATTTCCCGGATGGTTTCAGAACGAGTCAGCTTTGGCCAGTTTGGAGAGGCGCGCAGAGTCTTTAGAATTTCCAGGATGCTGATGCTGGTTATTGGCGGCGCTTCTTTTATCGTTGTTTTTTTAGGGGCGGAGTTTTTCGCAGAAGCATCTAATGTGCCTGGAGCAGCGTTGGCAATGCGAGCCATTTCAACTGCCCTTGTCTTTGTTCCTATTATGGCATCGTACAGAGGCTATTTTCAAGGTATGCAAGATATGAAACCTACCGCTGTGTCACAAGTAATTGAGCAGGTTTTTCGCGTGGCAGTTGGGCTGAGTTTGGCCTACTTCTTTTTTCACAGCGCAGAGGCGCTGGGTCCGGCAAGTGAGCATACGCCGGAAGAAGCCGGTGCTGCAGGTGCTACTTTAGGAGCAGCAGCAGGCGCTATTGGAGGCCTGCTCGTCATGTTGGTAGTATATACCTTAAGCAAAGGTAAGATTAAAACCAGAATTGCCAGAGAGCGAAGAGGAATGCGCGGCGGAAGAGAGAGCAGCAGCAAGATTTTAAAGAAAATTGCAGGAATTGCTGTTCCTATTACCATCGGCTCTGCCATCATGCCCATTGTAAATCTAATCGATGTGGCAGTAGTTACCAGCAGACTGATTGCATCAGGCTGGGAAGAGGCTTTGGCAAACGATATGTACGGCCAGTTGAGCGCTTTTGCCGGCTCGCTGATTAACTTTCCTCAAGTTTTGACACAGGCAGTAGCCATGAGCTTAGTTCCATTAGTGGCGGCAGCCTTCAAGCAAAAGGATATGCCCTACCTAAGGGAGAATGTACAGACCGGGCTCAGAACCTCTGTAATACTGGGTCTTCCTTGCGCCCTAGGACTGTTTGCTCTGGCAGAACCGATTTTGGTGCTCCTGTACCCGGCGCAGAAAGCCAGTGCTATCAGTGCGGCTCCCTGTCTCATGGTCATGTCCATTGGTGTTGTTTTTCTGTCTACAGTGCAGACTTTGACCGGCGTACTGCAAGGCGTGGGAAAACAGATGATTCCAGTGCGAAACCTGCCAATTGGAGTGGTGGCAAAAATCATTATAACCTGGACTTTGACCGGCATTCCAGCCATTAATATTTTAGGCGCTGCCACAGGTACAGTGACTGCATATTTGATTGCTTCTGTTTTAAATATCATTGCTGTCAGCAAATATACAGGCACCCATTTTGATTTTATGGCAACAGCGGTAAAACCCTTTATCTCTTCTCTTGTAATGGCAGTTTGTGCTTGGGGGAGTTATCACCTCTTGTATACGCTCCTTAATGGCAGCAGAATGGCTACCGTTATGGCCATACTGATTGCTATCATTGTATATGCGGTTATGGTCTTTGCTACAAAAACAGTGACAAGGGAAGAGGTGGCAAGAATGCCAAAAGGAGACAAAATTGTAAAGATCTTAGATAAGTTTATGAAGTAATTTTCAGATTGGTCAAGAATGCCGTTTTTTTGGTAAACTGATTTAAAACTGTTGACAAAACCGTTGAAAAATGGGACAATAGACAACAGAAAGTGTGGAGGGACTGAAATAGAGATTATATGTTCAGATGACTTTCAATAAAGAGAGTGGGACAACCACTCGTTTAATAATCAAATTATTTAAGGAGGAATTATTGATGAATAAGGCTGAATTGGTGGCTGCAGTAGCAGAAAAGACAGGGTTTACAAAAAAAGACGCAGAGGTTGCAGTAAATGCATTCGTAAATAGCGTTGAAGAAGCCCTGGTGAAGGGGGAGAAAGTACAGTTAATCGGATTCGGTACTTTTGAAACTCGTCACAGAAAAGCCAGACAGGGAAGAAACCCTAGACAACCAGGCGAAGTTATTGATATTGCCGCATCAAAAGCTCCTGTATTTAAAGCGGGTAAGGCTTTAAAGGATGCAGTAAACAAATAAGCGATAGGAAGATAAAAGGGACAGCTTCGGTTGTCCCTGTTTTTTTGAGGTAGACCATGCGAATTGATAAATTTCTTAAAAACTCGAGATTGATTAAAAGGAGAACGGTTGCAAAGGAGGCTTGTGAGCAGGAACGAATCCTGGTCAATGAAAAAATTGCCAAGCCTGGTACAGAAATAAAAGAAGGCGACGTAATCGACATACAGTTTGGCAGCAGCCGAGTAACAGTCCGCGTAATAAAGCTGTTGGAATCCTGTAGAAAGGAAGATGCAGCAACCATGTACCAAGTCATAGAATAAAATGGAAACCTTCTGTCAACAATAAAGAAAAGATTGTTTGACAGGAGGTTTTTTATGCGCATTGGAGTGCCCAAAGGATTTTTTTATTATACTTACAGGCCCTTTCTTGAGACTTTCTGCTCAGGATTGGGGCTGGAAACAGAGTGGAGCAGTCCTACAGATCAGGAAATTCTAAAGCGAGGAAGTGAAAACTGTGTAGATGAGGCCTGTTTACCTGCCAAGATTTTATGTGGACATGTAGACAAACTGGCGGATGCTTGCGATGCAATTGTTCTGCCGCGGATTATGAAAACCGAATTCGGGGAATCCATTTGCCCCAAAGTGGCCGGTGCAGCAGACCTGATCAGCAGTAAAAAGGCAAAAGAAAAACTGGTTTTTACAGAGCCATTATATTTGAACCATAAAAGGAAATTGGAGAATGCGCTTTGGAAACAATGTAAAAAATTAGGCGCTAGTAAGAAGGACTTTAAAGTCAGTTTTTTAAATGGACTCCTGGCTCAGGAGCATGCTGATATGGGACTTGATGAAGATGGGTACGGTTATAAAGTATTTCTTGCCGGGCACTGTTACAATATTTATGATCCCTTTGTAAATATGGACCTTTTAAATAAACTTCACAAAATGGATATTGGCGTTGTGACAGAGGAAACGGTAAAACGGTGCGACAAAGATCAAACCCTCTCTTATGCGGATTTAATGAAAAAACCCTATTGGTCTTTTTTTGTCAACAATTTTGCCAGTCTCAGCGTCTTGAAAAAACGGGGGATAGATGGGATCATCTATCTTTCATCCTTTTCCTGCGGCACAGATTCTTTTACTGTGGAAATGCTGAAAAATAACTTGGAAGGGCTGCCCATGCTGGTCCTAAAGCTGGATGAACAGCGAGGCGAGGCTGGATTTGATACCAGACTGGAAGCCTTTTTCGAGGTCTTAAAGGGGAGGAAGTCAAAATGAAGATCACCTTTCCCCATATTGGGCCGGTTTACTTAGCTGCGGCAGTAGCTATGAAGGAAATGGAGATTCCTCATGTTGTTCCTCCTCCTAACACTTTAGAGACTCTGGAAAAGGGAAAAGCCGTATCACCGGAAGAAATGTGCCTTCCCTTCAAATTTATGGCAGGAAACCTGATTCAGGCATATGAACAGGGAGCACGGCGAGTGATTATGCCCGCCACAATGGGCCCCTGCAGATTAGGTGAATATGGAGAACTATTAAAACAAGTATTGAGCAAAGCAGGATATTCGATGGACTGGGTACTGATGGACACCCCAAAGGCAATTGGAGCATTAGAGTGGACCAGGCGATTGAATAAAGCAGGATGTCAAAGAGCTACAGGACCTTTCCGCACTGCCGCGGTCCTGCTTCAGACTGTTCAGCTGATGAGGAGGCTGGACCTGCTTGAAAGCCGTATCAAACACAGAGCCGGATACGCCAAAGAGCCCGGCGAATGTGTCAGACTAATGCGCCGGTTTCGGCAGGAGTTATACCAGGTCAAAGACTTGAAACAAAGTGCTTTTGTCCTTGAAAAATATGGAAAGGCATTAGACGATATACCTGTTTGCCCTGACAGAAATCCTGTCAGCATTCTGATTACAGGGGAGATTTATACATCAATTGAATCTGCAGCCAATCAGAATCTGGAGGAAGCGCTTATGCTGATGGGGTGTCAGGTCAGACGTCCTGTAACCATTAGTTGGTGGCTCAAACATCTGGTAACAGAGTCTGTGCCTAAACGAAAAAAACAAGCTAATGGATATCTTCCTTATGATATAGGCGGTTATGCCAAGGAAACAGTAGAAGAAATTCGAACTGCAGATGATGACGGTATTATTAAGATTATGCCGTCAGGCTGTATGCCGGAAATTGTGGCAAAAGCGGCCAGCAATATTATGGAAGAGCAGCAGGGCATAAAAGTGCTCCACCTGATCTTTGATGAAATGCAGGGCAGCGCTGGATATGAAACGAGGGTAGAAGCATTTGTAGATATGCTGGAAAGGAGAAAACGTGTATTTTCTGGGAGTTGATGTGGGGTCAATCAGTACAGACTTTGTAGTTATTAACGAGGAGGGCAGTATTGAGGAGCAACTGTATTTAAAAACAAAAGGAAGACCTGCTGATGCTGTCAGACATGGGCTCCGTCTGCTGGGCGAGCAGTTTCGAACAGAAGAAATTGCCAAAGTAGGGGCCACAGGAAGCGGAAGAGGATTAGCGGGAGCACTGGTAGGAGCAGACATCATTAAAAACGAAATCACTACGCATGGGGTGGCAGCAGCAAAAATTGATCCTGAGATCAAAAGCATTATCGAAATCGGAGGACAGGATTCAAAGCTGATTCTCTTAGAAGATGGATTGGTGACGGATTTTGCAATGAACACGGTTTGTGCTGCGGGAACCGGGTCATTCCTGGACAGACAGGCACAGCGGATGGGCATTCCTATTGAAGAATTCGGGCCTCGGGCCCTAAAAGGAGATAACCCCGCTGCTATAGCAGGAAGATGCGCTGTTTTTGCAGAATCAGATATTATACACCAGCAGCAGGTAGGGGTATCAGAAGAAAACTTACTTGCAGGGGTTTGCAGAGCTTTAGTAAACAGCTATTTATCCAATGTGGCCCAAGGGAAAAAAATTGTTCCAAAAGTCTGCTTCCAAGGAGGCGTGGCTGCTAATCAAGGCTTGCAGGCTGCTTTTGAGGAAGCCCTGGGATTAGAAGTATTCGTACCCAGGGAGCATAAAATTATGGGAGCATATGGAGCCGCCCTTTTAGCTTCTGAACTGGGCACTAGCGGAAAGACAGCCTTTCAAGGGTTTGGGCGGGGAAGAATGGCAGTGGAAATAAAAGAATTCCCTTGCTCGGACTGTCCGAATCAGTGCAGGGTTGTGCACTTATATCATGAGGACCGCCAAATCGGCGCATTCCAAGATCGGTGCGGAAAATACCAAAGCAGAACCTTATCGCAATAATAAGGAATCGCTCATAAATAAAAAAGCCGGCTTTAAACAGCCGGTTTTCCTATTAAAAAATATTGCCTAAAGCCAGGGATTCATTGTAATGCAGAAAGGTTAACTGCTCTTTGAGACACGACAGCTCGCCGGAAGAGTTGGAGAGATCTTTTGCTTTTATATAATATTTTGCTTTGGCAATGGAATAATCGGTATCATTGATTGCCTGTGTATCAAGAAAAAACGCAGCCGCTTTTTTATACTTGTGCCAATCCTCAGACAAGGCTTCAAAATCTTCATAAGCTTTTTCCCACTCTTTAGCCTCCACTGTTTTTATAATATTATTGTCCAGTTCATCCTTGTAAGCTGTAATTTTATCATCCGAGTAAAAATCAAAAGCAGTCCACGCTCCAATCAGGACACCGAGACAAATGATAGAAATTATAAAGTTGCGCATGCTGTCACCTCCCTTGCTTTTTTTCGGTCAGGAGACGAAACATAAATGTGGAGCTTTTTCTCTTCATCGCAAAAAGCGAAAAAGATTTCTTTATAAGAAGAAAGGTTGACAGAGGCCATTTGTCCTTTCAAAAATGATTCATCCCAACCTAGTGAAAAGAGATTTTGCTTGTATAAAACACCGTCAGATACAAGAACCAGAGGCATTGTTTCCGGCTCTTTTGCCAGAGACATATCGCTGGCTGTCAGAGGCTTTTTATCAGCTTTAGGAATAATAGAAAGTTCACCATTAGACTCCATAACCGCATATTCAACTTCAGAAAGGGAAGGCGCGTTGCCAATGCGCAGCTGCTCCATCAGATCGTTTAGAGAGATTCTGAGAGCCTTCAATTCCCTTTGATTGATCTCCCCCTTCTCAATAAGAATGCTGGGCTTCCCATTAATAAAGTTTTTAAATGTTTCACTTTTAATGGAAATCATAGAAATTAATACTTGTAAAAAAAGTAGGGCAAAGATCCCCACAGCTCCATTAATTAAAGATGCAGTAGAAGATTCAATTGGAATTGCCGCAAGCTCTGCAATCATAAAAATAACAACCAGCTGAAATGGGGACATTTTTGAAAGCTCAGATTTTCCCATGACTCTTATGGTAAACAGTACAACCAAATAGAGAATAATCGTACGGATTAAAATAATTACCAAAATAATTCACCTCCATTATCCTATAGTGTGAGCTAAAAAACGGTTTCTATACTTTTATTCTTTTTTCGAATTTCGTAAAAAATACCAACGTTAAGCAATTCAATATAAAAAAAGCCAAATAAAAACATTGAAATTTCAACGAATTTTACGGTATGAGAAAAAAATCAAAAAAAGATGATAAAAAAGTGTTGACAGTTCATGGAGGTTTTGCTATTCTAATATAGCTGTCGCAAGTACGACAGACAATCCTGCTGGATAGCAGGTGCAGGACCTTAAAAATTTCATAGTGTAGAAAACTTTAGTCAATAGAGGGAACGGAG
>CAUEYG010000089.1 GCA_959021945.1 uncultured Eubacteriales bacterium
AATAGAAGCCAGTTTATCCTGTGTTTACACCTCATACTGCTCAATTAATTCTAAAATTTTATTTTGTCTTGAATAACGCATTGTATGCTCCTTTAATATACATTTTAAATTAAAATTATACATTTATAATTATACCATAGTTTTATAAAAAAGCCACCTTAAAAAACACGATTTGAGAATTGCGAAAACGTATGTTTGTATGGTATAATAATTTTCAGCGCTGTGAAATGGAGAGGGACTATGCGAATACTTGGAATTGATCCCGGTTATGCGATTTTGGGCTATGGGATTATTGACATGAAAGGAAACCGGTTTAAAGTAGTGGATTACGGAGCTGTTACAACAGAGGCTAAAACAGATATGCCGGACAGGCTAAAAATCTTGTATAACTCCCTTATGGAATTGATTGTTCGTTATGAACCGGAAGTGGCTTCTGTGGAAGAACTGTTTTTTAATACAAATGCAAAGACCGCCATTTTAGTGGGCCAGGCCCGGGGTGTGGCTGTGCTGGCCTGTGCTAATTCAGGTTTGGAAATCGCAGAATATACACCTTTGCAGATTAAACAGGCTCTGGTGGGATATGGAAGGGCTGAAAAAAAACAGGTGCAGCTCATGGTAAAGACCCTTCTTCATTTAAAGGAAATACCAAAACCTGATGATACTGCAGATGCTCTTGCGGCAGCAGTTTGCCACGGACACTCTGCAGGAGGAAGAAACAGACTGAAGGGACTTTAGGAGGAGATAGAATGCTTCATTATATAAAAGGGCGGCTGGCAATGAAAACGGAATCCGGTATTGTGGTAGAAGCCGGAGGGTTGGGCTATGAAATTGCAGTCCCTGGAAATTCCAGCATCTACCTGGCGAAAGAAGGAGATGAAATTACCGTATTTACGGCCATGATCATCAGAGAAGATGATATCAGCCTTTATGGCTTTAGCGAGAAAACAGCTTTGGATACCTTTCACAAATTGATTACGGTCAGCGGAGTAGGAGCTAAGGCTGCTCTTTCTATTTTGTCTTCCATGCCGCTGCACGAAGTACATCAAGCCATTACGCTGGAAGATGCCAAGTCCCTTACAAGGGCCAATGGCATTGGAAAGAAAACAGCGGAGCGAATTGTTTTGGAGTTAAAAGATAAATTTGGCGCATTAGAAGCGCCGAGTGTGCCGGGAGAGGTTGGCGGAGCAGCAGAAGCTGTTTCAGAAGCCGGGGACAGCAAAACAGAAGCAATCAGTGCACTGATTGCCCTTGGCTACAGCAGGAGTGAAGCTGTAAATGCCCTTGCTGCAGTAAAGGAGCAAGATCTTACCGTGGAAGAATATATCAAACAGGCATTAAAAAAACTGTTTTAAAGGATAGATTATGGAATATGAAGAACGAATTACTGCGGCAAACGCAGAAGAGCATGAAGAGGTTGCGGAGTTTACGCTGAGGCCGCAGACGCTTTCTGATTACATCGGACAGAAAAAGGCCACAGATAACCTGAAAATTTTTATTGAGGCTGCCAAATTCAGAGGGGAGCCCCTAGATCACGTGTTGTTTTATGGACCGCCGGGATTAGGGAAAACTACGTTAGCAGGAATCATTGCCAATGAGCTGGGAGTAGATCTTCGTATTACATCAGGCCCAGCCATTGAACGGGCCGGTGATTTGGCTGCCATACTGACGAATCTCAATGAAAACGATGTACTATTTATTGATGAAATACATAGATTGAACAGACAGGTAGAAGAAGTGCTGTATTCAGCTATGGAAGATTTTGCTTTGGATATTGTCATCGGCAAGGGACCGTCAGCCAGATCCATTCGCCTTGATATTGCTAAATTTACTTTGATTGGAGCTACGACACGGGCCGGAAGTCTTTCTGCACCTCTCAGAGACCGGTTTGGCGTTAGCTGCAAGTTTGAAATGTATACGACAGAAGAGTTGATGAAAATTATACACCGGTCGGCTGGGCTTTTAGAGGTGGAGGTTGATGAAACTTCATTGAAGGAAATGGCCAAAAGGTCCAGAGGGACCCCTCGAGTGGCAAATCGAATCTTAAAACGAGTTCGTGACTTTTCTCAGGTAAAAGGCAATGGAACAATTGATCTTGCCATTACAGAACAGGCGCTGGAAGCTCTTGGCGTGGATCCTATGGGCCTTGAAAGTCTTGATAGGGAAATCCTGAAAACCATTATTGAACGGTTTCGGGGAGGACCTGTGGGAATAGATACCATTGCTGCGTCCATTGGTGAAGAACGAGTAACAATTGAAGATGTTTATGAACCCTACTTGATTCAGGCAGGTTTCCTGCACAGGACGCAAAAGGGGCGTGTTGTCTCAGAACAGGCATACCGCCACTTGGGGATTGCTTATGAGGATGAACAGGTAGAGATGAAAATAAAGGAATAGAGAATGAATATAAATGAGTTTGACTACCATTTGCCCCAGGAACTGATTGCGCAGAGACCTGCAGACAAGCGAGATGGTTCACGGCTGTTGGTGGTTCACAGAGACGGCGGGAGAGTAGAGCACAGACATTTTTTTGATATATTGGAATATTTAAAGCCTGGAGATTGTTTGGTTTTAAACAATTCGAAAGTCCTGCCGGCGAGGCTGTTTGGCGTCAAGGCTGAAACTGGTGCGAAAGTGGAATTTCTCCTTGTAAAACGGGTCAGAGGCGATATCTGGGAGACTATGGTGCGTCCGGGAAAAAGGTTAAAGCCTGGAGATACGGTTGAATTTTCCTCGGATTTTAAAGCCACAATTGTGGATTACGGTGAAAACGGAACGCGGATGGCGGAGTTTCATTACAGCGGGATTTTTATGGAACGTCTCGAAGAGCTGGGAAAAATGCCGCTTCCTCCTTATATAGAAAGGGAGAGCAGCAGTGAGGATCGCCAGCGCTATCAGACAGTTTATTGTGAAGAGGAAGGGTCTGTAGCAGCGCCTACGGCAGGGCTGCACTTTACAGAAGAACTTTTAAAAAAGGCTGAGGCAAAGGGAATCGCAATTGCCTATGTTACATTACATGTAGGAATTGGAACCTTTCGTCCTGTTAAGTGTGAAAACATTGAAGAGCATCAGATGCATTTTGAAGAATACCATATTACCCGGGAAAATGCGGAGCTGATCAATGAAACAAAAGCAAGAGGCGGAAGGGTTATTTCAGTAGGCACTACTTCTACCAGAACTCTGGAGAGCGCTGCTGTTTTTAAAGAAGATCATTTTGAAGCGGCAGAGGGAAGCGGAAGTACAGGTATTTTTATTTATCCGGGATATGAATTTAAAATCATTGATTGTCTGATTACCAACTTCCATCTCCCGAAATCTACACTTTTAATGTTGATTTCGGCCCTGTATGACAGAGAAAAGATATTAGAGATTTACGATTTAGCTGTGAAAGAGAAGTATCGATTTTTTAGTTATGGAGATGCCATGTTGATCTTGTGATGATCTGTAGTAAAAATTGACTTGTATTAGTACTTGGGCTATCATAATCATGTATGAGATCATAGATTCAGGGGAAAAAATATGTTTTGCAAGAATTGTTTTAAGAAGATCAGTTCCCGGAGTCATTTCTGCAAATACTGCGGTGCTCCGGTTGAACAGAAGAGGGAGAAAAAGGAACCGGTGAAAGAAGAGTCGCCGCCTGTACAAGGCCCGCCTCCTGCTTTGCCGAAAAAAAAGGAATATAGTTTTAAACTTCGGTCAGAACGGGATAAAGAGTTTCCCATTCCGCCTAAATATATTGGTATTGCCATTGTGGTTATTTTGCTGATCTTAATGGTGTCTGTCTTTGTAAAGAGCTCTATCTTTCAGACTCCGGAGTCCATGAGTTATACCGATTATGTGGGCATTTGGCAGCAGAGTGCTTCGGAGGATGTAGAGGAAGAAGGGGGAGTCAGGCTGGAAGTTCACTCTGTCAGCGGCGGTACTATGATTATCTCCATGGGCTTTTATGATGGAGGAGCCGCTTACAATGGGATTGAAGTCAATAATGTGGGGGCTGTAATTGAAGATGGCGCTGCTTACTATACTTTTTCAAATGACGGATATGGAAACAGTGGAAATGGAGTGCTTACCTTTAATGGCAGAGATATTGAATGGAAGAGTGTGATCAATAAAGAGGAGCCTGTCTACTACACGGTAATCAAAGTGAAAAACGCTGTTACAGAAGAAACTGCACAGCAACAGACAGAGGAATCTACGGAAGAAACTTCTGAAAACCGGACAGAGGGCGAGTATGTTTTGCCGGACAGTTCTACCGCTTATTTGACTGAGGATGATCTGGAAGGGATGACACCGGAAGAGCTGCGAATCGCCAGAAATGAAATTATGGCAAGGCATGGGCGTAAGTTTAACGACCCAGCCTTGGCCGCATATTTTGAAAGCAAAGACTGGTATCATGGGACAATTGACCCGGAAACCTTTGACAATGAGACGGTGAATGAACTCAATGAATTTGAAGTGCAAAATATTGCACTCATTCAAAGTAAGGAATAGGGCTGCCTTTATCAGGGACAACCTTTCCTGCGCAAACGTTACAAACAAAAAATCTGCTGTCAATGTGAGAGCAGATTTTTTTATGGGCATCTGCTGGTTTAAAAAATAAATGGGGTATGGTATGATATTAGGGTTAATGAAAAATAGATTGAAACGATCAGATATAAAGGAGATACTATGGCATCAGTAACCTATGAATTGATAAAACAGGATGAGCGGACCAAGGCAAGACGGGGCAGGATGACAACACCTCATGGAGTCATTGAAACTCCAGTCTTTATGCCAGTAGGAACAGCCGCCACAGTAAAGGCTATGCGCCCGGAGGAAGTAAAGGAGTTGGGAGCAGAGATCATTTTATCCAACACGTACCATTTATACCTGCGCCCGGGGCATGAAATTGTCAGGGAAGCAGGAGGGCTTCACCGGTTTATGAATTGGGACAGGCCTATTTTAACAGACAGCGGCGGATTTCAAGTTTTCAGTTTAGGGGACTTAAGAAAAATTACGGAAGAAGGCGTTCAGTTTCGATCTCATATTGACGGATCAAAGCACATGCTTTCCCCGGAAAAATCCATAGAAGTACAGACCGCACTGGGTTCAGATATTATGATGGCGTTTGATGAATGTGCGCCTTATCCGGCAGACCGAACTTATGTAAAAAACTCTTTAGAGAGGACCACCCGATGGCTGAAACGGTGTAAGGAGGCCTGGTCAGATCGGGAAAATCAGGCTCTTTTCGGTATTATGCAGGGAGGGATGTACAAGGATCTTCGAAAACAGTCGGCCCAAGAGATTGTAGAGCTGGATCTTCCCGGCTATGCCATCGGGGGGCTCAGTGTAGGAGAGCCAAAGGAATTGATGTGTGAAGTTTTAGATGATTGTGTTGACCACCTTCCTCAGGACAAGCCCCGTTATTTAATGGGAGTAGGGACTCCGGACTATTTGTTTGAAGGTGTGGAGCGGGGCGTGGATATGTTTGACTGCGTGCTCCCAACAAGGATCGCCCGCCATGGTATGGCCATGACCTCGGAGGGAAAAGTAAATATCAAAAACGCCAAGTATGAAAGAGACTTTACACCACTGGATCATCAGTGTGATTGTTATACCTGCAGAAACTATTCCAGAGCTTATTTGCGGCATTTGTTCAAGTGCAATGAAATTTTATCAGCAATGCTCCTTTCCAATCATAATCTGCATTTTCTGGTAAATTTGATGAAAAATATTCGTAAATCCATTGAAGAAGATCGTTTTAAGGAATATAAGAGCCAGTTTTATGCAAGTTATGGTGATTTTTAAGGCTGTGCTTACAGGCGTTGGCAGAAAGGAAGTTGGTTTATGGAAATTTGCAAACATAATGAATATTGCGGAGGGTGCGTTTATCAAGGAGTACCTTATGAAGAACAGTTAAAGATAAAGGAAAATGAGGTTCTTAAGCTGCTGGAGAAAAAGGAAGTCATTTGTGATGAAATCCTTCCAATAGAGCCAAGCCCAAGTCAGTATCGTTACCGAAATAAAATGGAATATACCTTTGGAGATATGGAAAAGGGCGGAGAAATGACCTTGGGAATGCACCGGAAAAAGCATTTTATGTCTATTGTAACGGTAGACCAGTGCCAATTGGTTCATGAAGATTTTAATAAGGTGCTCCGTGCCACATTGGATTTTTGCCAGGAAAGGGGATACTCTTTTTATCATAAAAAATCCCATAAGGGTTTGTTGCGCCATTTGATTTTGCGAAGAGGTGTTCATACAGGCGAGCTGTTGATTAATCTGGTTACGTCTACAGAGCCTGGCTTTGACGAAGAAGCATATGTTTCTATGTTGTCTGGTCTGGAGCTGGAGCACACATTGGCAGGTGTGCTCCGTACTTTCAATGATCGTCTGGCGGATGCAGTTTATTGTGAAGAATTAAAGGTTCTACAGGGAAGAGACTATTACATGGAGCGAATCCTGGGGCTGGATTTTAAAGTCAGTGCTTTTTCCTTTTTTCAAACCAATGTGGAAGCGGTGGAGCACTTGTACACGTATGCCCTTGGATTAATTGACGATTTCAGCGGAAAAGTGGCCTTTGATCTGTTTTGCGGGACAGGAACTATCACCCAGACGCTGGCGAAAAAGGCCGGTAAAGCAGTAGGCATTGAGTTGGTTGAGGAGGCTG
>CAUEYG010000090.1 GCA_959021945.1 uncultured Eubacteriales bacterium
GACCAAAGAACAAATGGACCAGGCGATAGCTACATTTAAGGAACAGCAGGCAGCCAACACACCAGACATAAATGCTATGCAGACACAGCTTACGCAGGCCCAGGCTGCTGCGGTACAGGCAAATGTGGAAAAAGAAGCTATGTTCATGGCGGGAGAGTTAGGGGTTGAGCTGAAAACAATGCCTTACGTCCTGAAACTGGCTGATCTGAGCAATGTAGCTGATGATAAAGGCAGCATAAATAAAGAGACACTGAAAACAGCGCTGAATAAAGTCCTGGAAGAGCTTCCACAGTTAAAACCGGAAACACAGAATCAGCAGGGCGGGTTTAGACAGATAGGCGCAGGCGGCCAAGGCGGTGCTCCAAACGTGGATGACCAGTTGGCGGCTATTTTTGGTAATAAAAAGTAAAGGAGATAAAGTATTATGGCAGTATATGATTATGCAGAACAGTTCATGCGTCAGTTGGCGCAGATGTGGACAAGGGAAATGGTATCTTATGACCTCACCCAGTCCAACCAGGGCATCAAATTTTTAAATGCCCAGACAATCAAGATCCCGAGGATGAGTGTTTCTGGGTACAAAGACCACGACAGAAACACACTGGGATTCAATACTGGCACCCTGGCAAATGACTGGGAGCCGAAGAAACTGACACACGACAGGGATATTGAGATTCCGATCGACCCGATGGACATCGACGAAACAAATCTGGTGCTGGAGATGGGGAATATCCAGAGTGTTTTTGAGAAAGAGCAGGCTATCCCGGAGAAAGACAGCTATAGATTTTCCAAACTCTACTCAGAAGCGAAGTCCTATAAGTCACAGGGGGCTGTGATTGATAATACGGCACTTACAACAGCAAATATCCTGGAGTGGTTCGACGAGCAGATGGCCATCATGGATGACAAGGCGGTACCACAGGAGGGCCGTATGCTGTATGTTACTTCTGGGATCAATAAAATCCTGAAGAGTGCAGAGGGTATTACCAGAGTAATCAATGCAGGGGCCGCTGGAGTAATTGATCGGCGCGTGCATGGTCTGGATGAAGTGGCTATTAAGATAGTGCCGTCTGCACGTTTTAAAACAGCTTACAACTTTACTGATGGCTGTGTACCGGCTGACTCTGCAAAACAGATCAATATGATTCTGGTACATCCGGATTGTGTGATCAGCCGCGACAAATACGCCTACATGAAGGTATTTACTCCAGGTACAGATTCCAGAACTGCGGATAAATACATCTACCAGAATCGTTATTACACGGATACATTCCTGATCGAACGGAAAGCATGTGGTATTGCAATCAACGCAGAAGCGGAGGTGTAAAAGATGAAAGCAGTCAAGGCAAATAAGGAGTACGTTGTAACGGAGGAAAATAAAGCTTTTTATGTTAAACAGGGGTTTGACATTATTGATGAGGCTGGAAACCTTGTGGCTTATGGAGCCGGAAAAACCGTACCTTATGATGACCATATGAAGGCGGTAAAAGAAGTGGAAAGGCTGCAGCGATTATGCGCGGAATTGCAGGAAGAGAAATCAAATCTGCGGAAGGAGCTGGAAACTTTGAAGGCGGAAAAGAAGCCAGCAGGCAAGAAAGCCGGTGAGTGATATGTATAAACCTTATGCAGACGCCGCGTATTACACGGATATCTACAATGGCAGTTTGCTGTCGGATGCTGACCGGGAACGGTATTTAAAACAGGCTTCTAGGCATATTGATTCCCTGACCTACAATCGTATTGTAGGCCGGGGATTTTCCAGTTTAACGCCCTTCCAGCAGGAAATTATACAGGAGGTGTGCTGTCAGCAGGCAGATTTTGAGTATCAGAACCGGGAAATCTTTGACATGATCCTGCAGGGATACAGTATCAATGGCGTGTCCATGCAGTTTGGAGAGAGCTGGAATGTGACCACGAACAAGGGTATCCCCATGCGGCGTGATGTCTATGAGCAGCTTTGCCAGACAGGCTTGTGCTGCAGATTGTTGAGGTGATGTCTATGTATCCATGTTTGGTGCCTGAATGGGCTTGTACGACAGACATCCATGTAACTATATACAGCGAAGGACTGAATGAGAATGGCGGTCCAGAGGTAGCTTTTGAGGGAGACCTGCGCTGCAATTATCAGGACAGTGCGAAGACTGTCATTGACAAAGAGCAGAAATATGTGCAGTTGTCCGGGACAGCTCTCTTTCGGGGGGATATCGCACCGGGGGTAGCCGTTATCTCCGGCGGTACAGTCACAGTATTCGGGGAGACCCGGAACATCCTCCAGGGCATGAAAGCCCGGAACCCGGATGGCAGCGTAAACTACACGAGGTTGGATATCGTATGATTAATGTTAATTCCATCATAAAAATGGACTGGGGCCGCATACAGGCTCTTACAGACGCACAGGTAACAGCCCTTGAGCAAACGGCGGAATATCTGCACACGGAAGTAGTACAGGCGCAGGTGATGCCTTTTGATGACCCCAGAGTAGAAGAATACAAGGTATATGGTAAGCGCGGTCAGTTTGCTAAAAATGGCCGTGAGTATAAAGGCAAAATAAAGAAGCGTACCCTGCGTGGAGGACATCTTCAAAACGACAGCACCTTTGTTGATTATTCTGGTTGCAAGTTTGGTAAGGCAACATTGGTTTCAAATACACCCTATGCAAGACGTTTGTATTTTCACCCAGAATATCATTTTGATAAAGGTGAAAACCCTCATGCTAAGGGCAAATGGCTGGAAGATTGGCTTCCGGGAGGAAGTAAGGACCAGGACTGCCAGAAGACATATAAGCAGATATATAAAAGGATTACGGGGGTGTGAGTATGGAATTGGCAGATATCAAGGACTGGATCAAGACGCTGGGAGTGGGAGACCACTTTTATATAGGTAAGCTGGAAAATAAAAAAGAGCGGTCTATAGGTGTCTATCAGCGTCAGATTTCTGGCGGCGCAAATATAGCCCTGGGCGGACTGGACAACACAAAGACGGCCAGTAAAGCTGTATCTATCTTAATCCATTGGGATAAATATGCCAATGAGACAGAGGAGGCAGCCCAGGCCCTGTATGACAAGCTTTTACATGTAACAGATTTGGAGATTGCCGAAAAACATGTGGATTACCTGCAGTTGGATGTACCGGAGCCCATTGACGTGGGAACGGATGACAACGGCGTGTATGAGCGTGTGATCTGGCTGACACTGCATTACGAAAGGTAGGTAGAAAAATGGCAGGAAAGACAGGAGTATACCCTTGTTATAAAAACCAGTTCCAGGTAGGGGATGCCAAAGAAGGGGCAACCTCTATTGCGGATATGGAAACATTTGGCGTCAAATTTGACAATGGCGTAGAAGAATGGTACCCCTTCGATACGGAAGGATGGGCGCGCAGGCTGGCAACAGCGAAGAGCATCACCATTTCCGTATCCGGGAAAAGAAATATTGGGGATACCGGAAATGACTATGTATTTAATAAGACTTTTAAGAATGGGCGGGACGCGGAAGGTTATTTCGGCTGGACATTCCCGGATGGGACGATTATCTCCTGGGATGCTGCAGTTTATAACATCACGAATACGGGGGCAGGTAAATCCACTGAGGTTGGCCCACTTGAATTTGATGTGATGAGCAATGGAAAACCAACGATAACATTACCATCAGGAGGTGGCGCATAATGGCAAAGACTATTGACATTACAGACAAACTGGCTTTTGACGAGAATCCTAAACTGGTCATTAAGGGCAAGGAGCTGGAGGTAAATGCAGACGCTACCACTGTCCTGAAGATTATGGGAATATTGGGTGATGGAGAAAATGTACAGCCCAATGATGTAGTAAAAATGTATGAGCTGATCTTCAGTGATGCAGACCGTAAAAAAATTGACAAGATGAAACTGCAGTTTTCGGACTTCCAGACGTTGGTCTTTTCGGCCATCGGCCTGATCACCGGCGAGGAAGAATCGGGAGAGTGATGACCCGTACTACGACTTGATAGATGATTTTGGACTTATCATATCATCTTTTCAGACGCAGTACGGGTTACGTTTATCCCGGGAGCTGCCCCAAATGAAATGGGATGAATTTAAAGACATGCTGTCTGGTCTGGGACCCGATACACCGCTTGGCCGGATTGTGTCTATCAGAGCCGAAGATGACCCGGAAATTTTGGAGTATTTTAGCCCGGAGCAGAAGCGCATCAGAATGGAATGGCGGACGCGCATGGCAAAAGCCATATCTCAAGAGAATATGGAGGGATTTCTGGAATCCATGAAGCAGGCTCTTATTTATGCAGCGGGAGGTGAGCAAGGGTAAATGGCACAGAGTGTAGGCCAGATCGGGCTTGACCTGGTGGTCAATAAAAATCAATTTGAGAAACAGATGTCAGGTATCACAAACCTGGCAAAAAAGGCAGGTGTAGCCCTTGCGTCTGCCTTCGCTGTCAAAAAACTTGTGGATTTCGGTAAATCCTGTATTAAACTTGGTTCGGATTTGGCAGAGGTTCAGAACGTCGTTGACGTCACCTTCCCGTCTATGACAGCGCAGGTAGATTCTTTCGCCAAGAATGCGGCAGCCAGCTTCGGCTTATCCGAAACAATGGCAAAAAGGTTTACCGGTACATTCGGGGCTATGGCCAAGGCATTTGGCTTTTCCGAGAAGCAGGCCTATGACATGGGGACTACTCTGACGGGTCTGGCTGGGGACGTGGCGTCCTTTTACAATATCAGCCAGGATGAAGCGTATACAAAACTTAAATCCGTATTTACAGGTGAGACTGAGACCTTAAAGGATTTAGGCGTCGTAATGACCCAGAACGCCCTAGATGCCTATGCAATGGCAAACGGTTGGGGTAAGACCACCCAGGCCATGAGCGAGGCGGAAAAAGTAGCCCTGCGGTACCAGTTTGTGCAGGACCAGTTGTTGGCGGCAACCGGGGATTTTGTACGGACGTCAGATTCATGGGCTAACCAGGTCAGGGTCTTGAAGCTTCAGTTCGACAGTCTAAAGGCAACTTTGGGGCAAGGGCTTATAAATGTCCTGACCCCTGTTTTGAAGTTGTTGAATCAGCTACTGGCCAAGTTGACAACTGTAGCGTCTGCATTTAAGTCCTTCACGGAAATGCTGACAGGAAAGAAAGCAGAAAGTGGTTCCGGTTTTAAGGATACGGCGTCTGACTTGTCGGCGGCTGCGGGCGCAGCAGATTCCCTGACAGATTCTACAGAGGGTATAGGAAAGGCAGCGGAGAAGGCATCCAGAAGCCTGATGGGCTTTGACAAGATCAATAAACTGCAGGATAAGAATGCCAGTGGCACCGGAGGCGGCGCAGGAGTTGGCAGCATGGACTTTGGCTCTTTAGCTGAAGGAGATAACATAATTGATCAAACGAATCAAAAGATGGATGACCTGGTCTCAAAATGTCACGAGTTGGCTTCGCTTTGTAAAAAAGGTTTTGTCATTGGGTTCGGAAACAGCCAACAAAAAATAGAGTCTATAAAGCAAAGCATTAAAGGTATAGGTCAGTCTTTCAAAGATATATTAACCGACCGAGAGGTTGTAAGCGCAGCTGAAAATCTTTTTAACACTATGGTATTTAATGCCGGAAGAGCTGCCGGGAGTATGGCGAGTATGGGTGTCACTATCGCTGATAACCTGATAGGCGGTATAGACGGCTATTTGAAAGGGAGCAAAGATTATATTAAATCCAGACTGATATCTATTTTTAATGTGCGCAGTGAGATATCGGATCTGGCAGGGGATTTGATCGTTGCGCTTGCCGATATATTTTCAGTTTTTAGCGGCGACAATGCGAAAAGCATCACTTCAAGCTTGATAGGGATCTTCAGTGATGGGTTCCTTGGAGTTATTGACATTGCTGAACAGTTTTCTCGTGATATCCTCAACACGGTTGTCCAGCCTATTGTTGACAATAAAGACAAGATCAAAGAAGCTATTGACAATACATTGGCACCAATTGCTGAAAGTCTTGAAATCCTGCATCAGGGTGTAAAAGATACATTTGAAAAAATGAGCCAAGTGTATGATGAGCATATACAGCCTATGTTCCAGGCATTTGCTGATGGGTTTAGCGATATAGTCGGAAAAATCTTGGATGGTTACGAAAAGTATATTGTCCCCGTCCTGGAAGGGCTTTCAGACCGTTTCGGGGATATCTGGGAAAATTCGGTCCAACCAATGATAAATGAAGCGATAGATTTAATCGGTAAACTCGCTGACCTGATCAAACTGATATGGGAAAAAGTCTTAGCTCCACTTATAAACTGGATTGTGAAAAATATCATGCCAGTCATAGCTCCTATTCTTGAAAGGATGGGGAACAGATTCCTGAATTTATTGGAGGTTATCTCTGGTGTCATAGGCGGTATACTTACCGTATTAGGCGGATTGATAGATTTTATTGTCGGAGTATTTACTGGAGATTGGACGCGTGCCTGGAAAGGCCTTGTAGATATAGTAAAAGGTGTTTTCAAAGGATTTGCGAGCATTGTCAAGGTACCAATAAACGCCTTTATAGATATGATCAACAAAATGATAGGTGGCTTGAATAAAATCAAAGTTCCAAGCTGGGTACCTGGACTAGGGGGAAAAGGCA
>CAUEYG010000091.1 GCA_959021945.1 uncultured Eubacteriales bacterium
ATCCCAGGGGTACCAAAACATCTCATAACTGCTGAGGGCTGTTCTGGTAGCCATAGGAAGACACACCCAATATAATTCTACATTTTTTTCTTTTTCAAGGCGCTGAAAAGTACGCTCAATATATTCAGTAGTTACTGTATACTGGGCTTCAAAATCCTGATGAAAGACGCCAATCTTCCTGGCAGGCTCATAGTTGTTCCTGTAATCTAAAACCAGATTTAAAAGCAGGCCGCTGTCCTTGCCGCCTGAAAAGGAAATATAAATATTATCAAATTCTTCAAAAATCAGTTTCAGTCGATTCTGTAATGCCTGGTACACATCTTGTTCTAACTCTTCTCGTATCATAATTGTTCCTCCTATTGCTTCTTCTGTGACTGATTCCGATATAACAATTTACCGCCTCCCTCCTTTTTAAGTATAAAATCTTTTGACTTTTATTGTATCTTAATTACAAAAATTTGGCAATCCTTTGAGCCTTGCACTTCTCAGATTTATTGATTTCATTTCACAAAAAAGCTGCTGTCCAGCGATTGAACCATCGCACAGGCAGCAGCCATACAAGAAATTTGTACGAACTTATGATCTATTTGATTCTAGCTTCTATCCCTCAAGGCTCAGCTGTCCTTCGGAAAGACTGAAAAGTACATGTTCCATTCGCGGCAGATGAATTCCAAGCGCTTCGCTCATTACATCTTCTACAGTCTTAACCGGAATTACTGTCAGTTCCTCCAAAATCTCTTCCGGCACATCCTTTAAGTCCTGCTCATTGTCGACTGGAATCAGAACTTTCTTGATTCCGGCCCTCTGAGCCCCATACAATTTTTCCTTTAATCCGCCGATAGGCGTAACCTCCCCTCTCAGAGTAATTTCGCCTGTCATGGCAAGCTGCGGGTCGACTCTCCGTCCTGTTATTAAGGAGGCAAGGGCTGTAAACAGCGCAATACCGGCAGAAGGGCCATCCTTAGGAACTGCCCCTGACGGAACATGGATGTGCAGATCTCGTTCTTTAAAGTTTACTGCATTGAGCGGAAGCCTGGACTTGAGAAGGCTCAGAGAAATACGCGCCGACTCTTTCATCACATCGCCCAATTGGCCTGTTAAAATTACTTCCCCGCTTCCGGGCATATCTGTTGTTTCAATAAACAAGATCTCTCCTCCCACAGGAGTCCAGGCAAGGCCTGTAACTACACCGGGCGGGTTGTCCTGCTGAGCTTTTTCGTGATGAGATACCTTGCGGCCAAGAGCGTTCTCCAGCTCCTCAGCAGTCACAGTATAAACAAACCGGTTCACATCCTCTCGCTGCGCTCCCTGAACTGCTCCCGCCTCTCTTTGTTCATCAGACAAAATTCTCTCAGCCCCTGTTCTCGCAAGGGATGCCAGCTGTTTTTTCAGACCCCGCACTCCAGCCTCCCGTGTATAGTCTTCTATGATCTTTCTCAGGAGCTCATCGCTGAGAACCATCTGCTGCTCATGGATTCCGTTCTCCTCTAACACCATGGGGAGCAAATGCTCCCGGGCAATATGAAATTTTTCCTCTGGTGTATAACCTGAAATTTCAATGGTTTCCATACGATCCAGCAGCGGCGCTGGAATTCCATCCAAGGAGTTTGCCGTAGCAATGAAAAAGACGTTGGACAAATCATAAGGCAGATCTAAATAATGATCTGTAAACGTATTATTTTGTTCTGGGTCAAGCACTTCCAAGAGCGCACTGGAAGGGTCCCCGCTCAGTCCTCCTTGGGTCAGCTTGTCGATCTCATCCAATACAATTACAGGATTCATGGTGCCTGCTCTTTTCACACCCTGCAGTACTCGACCTGCCATAGCGCCTACATAGGTGCGGCGGTGGCCCCGAATCTCCGCTTCATCCCTAACGCCGCCCAGGCTCATGCGACTGTATTTTCGGCCCAAAGCTTCCGCAATGCTCTTTCCAAGGCTTGTCTTTCCTGTGCCCGGAGGTCCCACCAGCAAGAGAGCCGAACCTTTCGTCTCATTTTTCAATTGCATAACGGCAAGATGCTGGACAATACGCGCCTTCACTTTCTTTAATCCATAATGACGGTCATCTAAAACCTGTCTTGCTTTTTGTAAGTCTATAGGAGCCAATGGTTCCGTGCTCCAGGGGAGCTGGAGCATAAATTCCAAATAGTTTCGAATTATGTTCTGCTCAGCACCTTCACGGCCGCCTGTTTCCAGCTTGTTCGCTTCTTCCAGCGCAGCTTTTTTTATCTCCTCAGGCATCCCTGCATGCTCAATTCTAGCGTAGTAGCCATCCTCTTCCGCCTCGTTTTCCCCGCCCTCGTGAAGTTCTTCCTGAATCACCTTCAACTGCTGGCGCAAAGCCTGCTCCCGGTAAAACCGGTTAGCTCTCTCTGAAAACTTTTCATTCATCTGCATATTTAATTTAATGATTTCCTTTTGCCGCAGCAGGTAGTCGATAAAAGTCAGGCTCCTCTCCCTCAAAGAATCTGTCTTTAAAAGCGCGTACCGATCTTCCTCTGACAGCGGCATAAACTGGCTCAGGTAAACCATTAACTGAGGGATGCTCCCATAAGAATCCGCCGCCTTGCTAAATTGTTCGCCATCTCGAAAGTTTTGGCAAATTTCATGTACTACTCGTTTTAAATACTGCAGCATTTCCTCACTGCTCTTTGCATCCAAATCCGCTTTTTCTTCTAAGTCCAGATAATCTGCAGTGAGAAGCTCTTGGTCTTCATACAGCGCTTTAAGCTCCACCCGGTTTGTAATATGAACCATTAATGAAATCCCTGCTTCTTCCTCCACTACTCTGTTGACAGTAAAGGCTACGCCATTCTGGTAAAAGTCATCCAGCTCTAACGAACCTGTTCCTTTCCCCTTTTGGAGAGGTACAGCAAGAAATGCCCTTCCCCTTTCTTGGAAAGCCTCCTTCTGTCTCTTTCCAATTTTACCCAACCTCAGAGTTGCATCTGTATCCGGCAGCAGCAAAACTCCTGATACAGGCAGTACAATTGTTGTTTTATATGCGTATGTTCTCTCGTTATTCATAGCTCTTCTCCCTTCAAATTCCCTTTTTACATAAACGAACATTCGCTTATATATTTTTTAAATAAATGCGGGAAGAATTCCCGCGTTATTTCAAGCTTGTTCTGTTTCTTTCACTCCAATAATAAATGTTCATTCGTTTATTGTCAAGTAAATTTTCTTTTGTCAAATAGGTGCAATAAGAGTTTCTTTAAAAAAGCAGGATCTTTTGTGTCATAGAAACCAGCTCCTGCAGCAGCTCTTCAACCTCTGTCCGACAGGAAACAGTACCTGCTGCTAATGTTTTAACCGGATTAAAAATAAGGCTGTATACGTTGATCTGATTATAAGGGCGGATAATATGCCGGTGCTCCAGCTCTTGCAGCAGTTCCATTAGCTTCTCAATGCCCCTGGTGCCTGTACATTTATTCGCCATTGCTGGACAGCTGGAAAATTGTTCTATAAAGCTAAAGAGTTTTTGATGGGTTGTCATAAAATCATAATACCCCCGAACCAGACTTTCAATAATTTGTCCGCCATCCATCTCTCTGCTGATACAGGAAAGCAGATATTCGTATAGCTCGTCTTCACACTCCAAATAAATGGACCGAAGCATACATTCCTTGTTTTCGTGGTAAATATATACGGTCGCAGGAGAGACACTGGCCCGCCGCGCAATCTTAGAAATAGACGCGTCGCTGAACCCTTCTTCCAGCACCACCTCTATTACTGCATTTTTAATGCGCTGCTCTTTTTCATCATCCTTTCTTCTCATATTGCTACCTCCACAGCTTATCATAAATATTCGTTCATTTATTGTCAAGTGGATTTTAACACAAAACACCCCCCGGACTACTCAGCCGGAGGGCGTTTTGCGTTATGTATTATCAAGTCAGAAGATTGCGCTCTTTTATTTGTTAATAATATCACAATATTGCCATTTGTAATAATTGTTTTTTCTGATATCACTATCAGTTTTTCCAATATCAAAAGCCCTATGGCTAGCGCTAAAGCAAAACACCTCCTAATTACACTCAGGAGGTGTTTTGCCAGTTTTATTTATTATGTCAGAAGATTGGCTATTGGATTAAAATCTTGGCTTGCTCAATCATATAGGACAGCGGCTTTGCTGCCGGACATACGAATGCGCAGCGCCCACACTCTGTACATTTTTCTAGTCCCAATGCTTTTAGCTGGTCTTTATCCTCTTGTTCAAAGGCATCAAACAAAAGCTCGGGAGCCAGGTGAATTGGGCAAACTCTTTTACATCTATCACAATTTTTACAGGAAATTTCTGTTCTAATGGGAATCGTCTCTTCTTCAAATGCAAGAATCGAATTATTATCCTTGGACAGCGGAATTTTTTGATCAGCAATAGGTCTTGCAATAGCCGGACCGCCCAGGACAATTGTCTTTGGCTCTGTGCTATAGCCTCCGCAGTAGTCCATAATATCGCAGACTCTGGCTCCAATTGGCACAATTAAGGGTTTTGCTTTTTTTACTGCTGTACCGTCAATGGAAATTACCTTTCGCACTAATGGCAATCCGCTCTTAATATATGAGCCAAAAAAGGCAATTGAGTAAAGGCTGGCTACTACAATTCCAAAATCCTCAGGAAGGTTATTAGCCGCCAGGATTTCGCCTGTTGTTTCATAAATAATGACTCTATCCGATCCCGGAGGGCAGCTTTGCGGCAGCTCAACTACTTTCATTTTTTCTTCTAATTTTCGTTCTCTTATGCATGATACGAGAGCATTAACTGCATTTTTTTCTGTTTCATAAACACCAATATAGCAATTATCCAGCTCCATAAATTTCATGGTAAGAGATGCTCCGTCAATGATGTTCTCTGCATCTTCTTTCATAAGAGTCCATTCAAACTCCGCGTATTTTGTCCATTCTGCTCCATTGATGACCAGGGTTTTATCGTTTTTAATAGTCTCTTCATCCAGTTTAGCGTGGGTAGCCAGGCAAGCCCCTTCCAGTCCGATCATCCCGCTTTCCCTCAGAGCGTTCAGAAAATCTTCTCTGCTGTTTATCGTCGGTTTTTTTATTCCTTCCCATAGCTCTTGTTTTCCATCACATTCAATAACAATTACATCGTCATCCACACCCTGCAAATTCTTATTTTCTGCAATGCTAATCACGTTTCCGGACACACTGGAATGAATCGGCGCATTGTCTGCAGACCCAGCGTATGCAATGGGCTGCCCTACTTTTACATGCTCGCCTACTGATACAGCGGGCAGGCAATGATGGTCATAATTTTGCGCCATAGGGATAAATACCTGTTTCGGGACTTCCATCTCCTCAATTTTTCCAATATTCATCATGATCCTACTCCTCTCTTTCCTGCCTACAAGTATTGCGGTAAATTTTCTCACATAAGATTCCGTTCCTCTTACTCGTTAACAATATCACAAAGTAGTACTTTAGAAAAATTGATTCTTTTTATAAAAACATCAGTTTTTTTAATGAGAAGTTCCTTTCGGGGCAAGGGACCAGGCTCAGGTGATATGACCCCTGTCTACTTGACAGGGGTCATATCAGAAATTAGTGCGGATTTCTGAGAAAGTTGTATGGATAAAAAGGTATTGCTAAAAAACATCCATCCCACCTTCCTTTATTTCGGGTTGGCAATTAATCCACAGCCGGTTGTCTTGCCTCAATATACAGGTCGATATCTTCCACAATATACTTTTCTCCGGTTGTATGCAGAGCTTCAAAACAAGAATAAATATAATCCCATACACGGTATTTTGTGAACAGTTCAGAAACCTGTCTGCCAGTCAAACCTTTTGCAGATTTATATTGTTCGGTGCAATAGATTAAAAAATTGCCTTCTTTACTCATAATCACGCCTCCTCGGGAAATGTAAATGTACCTGTCCTTTTTTCTTCATCAAACATATTAAACAGAGTCAATGCGCTCAAATGCCATAGTTTTGTATCTTCCTGCTCTAGAAAGGAATATACCTTGGAATTATAAAATTCCTTTGCGGCAGACACTTCATCATAAGAATAATTCTCAGTAAGTAAGTGAATCACCTGTGGTACAATAAGCATAAGCATGGCTTCAAATTTCTGCTTTTCCATTAAAATTCCCCCTCCGGCACCGTACCAATAAACTTTAAATAACTTATCGCCTTTTCAGAGGTAAGTACTAACTGGTTATATAATTTTTTTATTTTAAGGGCATCCAATGCCTGCTCTTTTGTCAATGCTCCGGCAGTATAAAGGGTAAATGTAGTATAAACATCATCATTGGCAACAGGGCCAAAGATAAAATCAAATGCTTCACCTATGTAGCTCCCTGATCTGTTATCCGATACAAAATCAAGCCATGCTTCATCGGCGGTATCAAAGCGCAAAATGGAACATTCTGCAAAGCCTATGGCCTGCTTTTTATTTGTAGTGGTATAGAAACCAAAACCAAAATCCAAAAACCGGTTCTGTTGAATCAACTTCGGCTCGAAAACGACCACATTACTTCCATGATACAGTATCATAGATTCCCCTCCAATACTCTATCTGCAAGTTTTTGT
>CAUEYG010000092.1 GCA_959021945.1 uncultured Eubacteriales bacterium
GAGAGATGGATTCTGAATATGCAGATATGATCAATGAGGCCAATATGCTGGAACAATTAAAAAAATAAGCTGTTATTAACATATCAAGCTCCATAAGCAGAGAGAGACAGACGGATAATACCGCTTGTCTCTCTTTGTTTTATCCGTTCTAAACGAGGATCCCGGCACATAAAATGAGAGCAGCAGAAAGGACGAACCTATGAGACAAAGAGCAGGGGCAGGGGTATTGCTGATCCTTACGATTCTTCTTTTTTTTAATTTCACCATACATCAAAGACCCCAGGGACTTCGCAGGGAAGCGCCCAGAGAGGACAGCTGGGGGCAGCAGTATTATTATGACAGTACCTATAATCCATTTTATCCAAAGCTGGCGCCCTACTACAAGACAAAGGAGCACTATGTTATTGGAAACTGTACCTGGTATGCCTGGGGTAGAGTCTGCGAAATTGCAGGGAAAAAGCTGCCTTATGTGTTTACTGGTGATGCAGGCAGCTGGTGGGACGAAAACAGAAAAAAGGGCTGGTATGCTTATGGCAGCCAACCTAAGAAAGGCGCTATTATTTGTTATGATACCCATGTAGGAGTTGTAGAACAGGTGCAGCCTCTCACCGTGTCTGAGTCAGGATGGAAACTGGCTGATAAGAAAGATGCTATTGTTTTTAACTGCGGCGCGCCTTGGCGCCGGGAAGAAACCGCAAAAGGATATATTTATGTAAATGGAAGATAAAAGGGGCCCTTTTTAATGAACAAAAGAGCCCTTTCCATTAAATGAAACTACTCAAAGATGGCTGCTGCCTTTTCCATAATTTCACTGACCGGAAGATGCTGAGGACAGTGGTCTTCACAGGCGCCGCAGGCAACGCAGTCACCGGCCCTGCTTCCTTCGTCAAGCCATACCGGATAATCCTCTTTGATTTTCGGATTCTCCTCATAGAGGAACCACTCATTGTAAAATTTGATAGCAGTTGGGATATCAATCTTCTGGGGACATGGCATACAATATTTACAAGCTGTGCAGGAATATTGTATTAATTTATTATACTCATCAGAAACTTGATCAATGATGGAAAGTTCCTTTTCAGTCAGGCTTTCCGGCTCTGCATCTGATAAAATACGAAGATTTTCATCCAGCTGTTCTCTTGTGCTCATTCCGCTGAGTATGGTCAGCACCCCTTTGTGGTTGGCTACCCAGCTAAGGGCCCACTCTGCAGGGGTTCTCTGAATTTCCGCCTGGCTCCACAGAGCTTCTACACTGCGCGGGATGGCATCAGTCAGCTTGCCTCCCTTGAGGGGCTCCATAATGATGACAGGAATCTGTTTTGCAGAGGCATAATCTAATCCTGCTTGTCCGGCCTGGAAATTTTTATCCATATAGTTGAGCTGGATTTGGCAGAAGTCCCAAGGCCAGGCATCCATGACCTCTTTGAATAAAGAAAGCTCATCATGGAACGAAAAACCAATCTGTTTTATTTTTCCCTCTGCCCGTTTTTTCTCTAAAAAGTCCATGAGATGAAGCTTTTGCACCCGCTTCCAAACAGGGGCGGTAATGTTATGTACCAGATACATATCAATCACATCTGTCTCTAGTCTGTCAAACTGTTCCTGAAACAGGTCTTTCATCTGCTCTTCATCCTTTGCCAGCCATACAGGCATTTTATCAGCAAGAAAGACTTTTTCACGGTAGCCATCCTTTAAGGCTTGTCCTACCACCTTTTCGGATTCGCCATCATGGTACATATAAGCAGTGTCAATGTAATTGACTCCGCTGTCAATGGCCTTACGAATCATACCGATTGCCTCTTTTTTATCAATGGTCCCATCCTCTAACAGAGGAAACCGCATGGTGCCCATCCCAAGGAGCGACACTTTTTCACCGGTTTTGTTAAATGTACGATACTGCATATCCTTATCTCCTCACTTTATGCTATAATAAATTCAGTTTGTAACAGCGGCAGCGCTGCTAAACGGAAACTATTTCTCAATTATAACCGGGGAGTTGAAAGAGTGCAATGACAAAGATGGAAAAAATATTAAGTGATTATGTAGAAGAAGCCCTGTTTTATCACGATTTGCCGGGGCTTGCAGTATCGGTCCAAGTGGGAGAAAAGGGGCCCGGGTCCCTTGCCGGGCTGGATCTGAAGAAAGCCGCAGGTGTGAAAGATATTAATACAAAGGAACCGCTGCAGGAAAACCATATTTTTCATATGGCGTCTGTTTCAAAGCTGTTTACTGCGTCAGCCGTTCTCCAGCTGTGCCAAAAGGGACTGCTGAGCCTGGAAGACAGGCTGAAAGACTGCCTTCCCTATGTCCATATTCAGGATAAACGATTCGGTCAGATACAGATACGCCACATGCTCACCCATACGTCCGGTATGGCGGATGTGGAGGACTACCATTGGGATGCTCCAAGAACAGATGAAGGGGCATTAAAAGATTATGCACTGAGCAGTGAAGTGCGGGAGTCTCATATGCTGTGGTCTCCCTTGGAGGATAAGTTTCAATACAGCAATATGGCTTATGAACTGTTGGGGCTGATTGTAGCTGAGGTTTCAGGAATGTCCTATGAGGATTATGTGAAACAATATCTATTAGAACCCTTGGAAATGGAGGATTCTACCTTCCTTACCTTTGAACGGGCAGGAGGAAGTCTAAAGCTGGATGATTTGAGTCAGGCTGGTATGGCAATGCCTCATACAAAAAATAAGGAAAAACAGATGATAAAGGAACAGCATTATCCGTATAACAGGCAGCACGGGCCCAGCTCTACCTTGACAAGCAATATTTTTGATCTGGCCAAATGGGCTGAGGCCCATTTGCGCTACAAGCTCTTTGACAGAGGAGCTTATGATCGGATTTGGCATAGATATGCTACTGTACCGAATAATGGAGAAGGTATGGGGCTAGGATGGTTTATCCGCAATCAAGAAGGATTTTTGATCTATGGACATGAGGGAACTGACGACGGATTCCGCGCCAGCTTTTGGATCTGCCCCCAGCTGGATGCGCATGTTGCCGTTGTATCCAATATCAGCCGCGGGGCAGTAAAAAAGATCAATAAAAAAATATTTGAAAGAATTATTCATTCCTTATAAAATCAAGGAAGTCGTTAAAGTCTTCGAAATCACTTTGAATGAATTCATACAAAACAGGCTCCTTAAATTCGTACTTGGCCGTAGCCATGAGATAAGGGGCCAGAACGCTCTTTCGCAAATCCTTTTCCAAAGCGTGAATCCCATTGAGACTATAAGAGGATACGATGAGCTGGCCAAAATCAGTGATATAGTAGAGGCCAAAGACATCCTCGCTGAGACGAAAGACCCGTTTATTAACATGATTATTGTTGTTGTTAAAGGCGAGAAAAAGACGGCCGTTATCGTGAGGGGTCATCATAGTGCTAAGAGACATCTGCCCCATAGTATCACTGAACTCATCGGACTCCATCAGCACCTCATATACGGTAACAAACTCCGGTTTTGCCAGCATCATAGCCGCCTCAGCAGAGCTTACGGCAAATCCGGAGCACTTTTTAAAAGCAGTGATCTGCTGCTGGTCTACTGTTACTTGGGAAACGAGGAGCATATACCGGTCATCGTATTCGATCAGAGATTCACAGAGATAGGAACCGGGATCATATTCATCTTGGTCTATCGTATTTTTACATAGCGTAGCGGGCCCGTGCTCTTCATAAAGATCCAGAGGAAAGTCATCCCGGCACAGCCAGGACGCGGCTTCATAATCATGGCCAAAGCAGCGCATGAGAAAATAATGAATCACTTGATAATCGGAAAGGATTTCATCACATTCTTTTTGGATCAGTATTTTTCTTTCATTGGGATTTAAGACAGTAGGAGACTCAATGAGAAATCCGTATTCCTCAAGTCCATCAGGGAGCGGGAGCTTGCGGCGCTGATTAAAACGCACGTATTCGCAGAGCAGGTAGCGCGCCTCGCGTTCTGTCAATTCTTCTTTTCGGCCGCCCAACCCGCCGATCAGCGTTTGCTCAATGGAGGAAATTTCTTCTACGTTGTTTCCCAAAACGCTTCGATAAGTTTCAAATCCGTATTCCTCTGCATCCAGATAAAAGAACTGGTGGAAATCAGGAGCCCCGCACTGATCCTCCAAACGCCAGTGAATATACAGGCCGATGACTCCCATTAAACGTGTGTTGGTCACGTATGCGCCCATAAAGCACCGCTGCTGTGATGCTCCAGGCGCGGAAAGTCCGCCTTCAATGATTGTAAAATTTGGTTTGGTCAAATTGGCACCTCTTAAAAACATAATACATAAAGTATAACCTATTTTTTAAAAATTACAAGTAGGAACACCTATTGACAAGCCTTATAAATACGATATAATAGAAATAAATAAATTAATAGGCAGGTCCTTATTAAGAGCGGCAGAGGGAATAGGCCCAGAGAAGCCCGGCAACCTAGATGTTTGCAGAAAACAGAAAAGGTGCTAAATCCTACAGAATAGTTTATTCTGAAAGATGAGGAAAGATAACAAAAATCAGCCTCTTCTTTGAGAAGGGGCTTTTTCTTTTGAAAGAGAAGATAAGGATGCTATGACAGATAGGGAGGAGAATAATATGAAACAATTTTTTACATCAGAATCAGTAACAGAAGGCCATCCTGATAAAATCTGCGACCAGATTTCAGATGCGATCCTGGATGCGATCTTTGAGCAGGACCCTTACGGACGCGTAGCGGCAGAGACTACAGTGAATACTGGATATGCTATGGTAATGGGAGAAATTACAACAGACTGTTATATTGATATTCAAAAGATCGCAAGACAGGTGATCTGTGATGTAGGGTATACGAAGAGCGACTATGGCTTTGACGGCAACACATGCGCAGTGCTCACTGCCATTGACGAGCAGTCCCCTGATATTGCTCTTGGAGTTGACAAGGCTCTGGAATATAAAGATGGGCAGATGGCTGACGAAGCGGAGGAAACCGGAGCCGGAGATCAGGGAATCATGTTTGGATACGCTTGTAATGAAACTCCGGAGCTGATGCCTATGCCAATTGCTATGGCCCACAAGCTGGCAAAACGTCTGACAGAGGTAAGAAAGGCGGGGCTGCTGCCTTATCTGAGGCCTGACGGAAAGACTCAGGTTACAGTAGAGTACGAAGATAATCAGGTAAAGCGCATTGATACGGTTTTAGTGTCTTCTCAGCATGATCCGGAGATCAGTCACGATCAGATTCAGGCAGATCTTATTGAGCAGGTGATTAAACCGATTATTCCGGCAGAGCTTTTGGATGCAGATACAAAATATTTCGTGAACCCAACGGGTAAGTTTGTAATTGGCGGCCCTCACGGCGATTCGGGTTTGACAGGAAGAAAGATCATTGTTGATACATACGGCGGATATGCCCGTCACGGCGGCGGAGCTTTCAGCGGAAAAGATCCTACAAAGGTAGACCGTTCTGCAGCTTATGCAGCAAGATATGCAGCAAAGAATCTGGTAGCGGCAGGACTTGCAGATAAATGTGAAATTCAGCTGGCATACGCCATTGGTGTTGCAAGACCGGTCTCTATTTTAGTGGATTCTTTTGGAACAGGAAAAGTATCTGACGAAAAGCTGGCTCAGCTTGTGTCAGAGCATTTTGATCTGAGACCTGCAGCCATTATTCGTGACCTGGGCTTGAGAAAACCTATTTATAGGCAGCTGGCTGCTTACGGTCATTTTGGAAGGACGGATCTTGACGTTTCCTGGGAGAAGACAGATAAGGCCCAACAGTTGAAAACGAGCGCCGGCATATAGAAAGAATGGCAATACCGGAGAGCGCCGCATAACGTGAAAGGAGAGAAGAGCACGCTGCGGCGCTCGAAAGATGAGGAGGAAAAGAAATGGGAATCAAGGTGGCAAAATTTGGAGGCTCTTCCGTGGCGGATGCCATTCAAATCGGCAAGACAAAAAAGATCATTGAAGCGGATCCGGAACGAAAATATATTGTAGTTTCCGCTCCGGGAAAACGATTTGATGGAGATACAAAAGTCACAGACTTGCTGTATCTGTGCAAAACCCACATTGAGCATAATTTGCCCTATGAACAATTGTTCCAGGTGGTATGCGACCGTTACAAAGTAACAGAAGTAAACCTAGAAGTAAAAGTAAATATCCAAAAATATCTGGATGAAATCCGGGAAAACCTGGAGAAGGGAACGACTGCAGATTATGTAGCAAGCAGAGGTGAATACTTAAACGCAATCCTCATTGCAGCATATCTTGGCTATGATTTTGTAGATGCGGCTGGGCTGATTCAGTTCAATGCCAAAGGAAAGCTGATGCCTGAAGAAACGAATCAGGCATTGAAAAAAGAGCTGGCAAAACATGAGAGAGCCGTTATTCCGGGATTTTATGGTTCAGGACCGGATGGAAAGGTAAAGACTTTCAGCAGAGGCGGGTCTGATATTACAGGAGCACTGGTAGCCAGGGCCGTAGAAGCCCAGGCTTATGAAAACTGGACCGATGTATCCGGTTTTCTCATGGCAGACCCCCGCATTGTAGAGGGAG
>CAUEYG010000093.1 GCA_959021945.1 uncultured Eubacteriales bacterium
ATATTTGCTGCTATTCGGACAGCTTCCCACTCAAAAACAGCTCAATGATTTCAACTCGCTTTTAGGAGAAAAACGAGAACTCCCTGTAGGGTTTGCCAGAGACATGATTCTGACTGCCCCTTCCAGAAATATTATGAATAAATTAGCGCGAAGCGTGCTTGCGCTCTATTGTTATGACGATAATCCAGATGATACTTCAATTGAAAATGTGCTGCGGCAATCTATTGATTTGATCGGCTATTTTCCTACGCTAATCGCCTATGCTTACCAGGCCAAATCGTCTACCTTTGACAACAAAAGCCTGCATCTTCATTATCCCATTCCTGAGCTGAGCACTGCGGAAAATATTTTGCGGATGATTCGGCCAACCGGGCAATACACAGATTTAGAAGCAAAGCTTTTGGACATTGCCATGATTCTCCATGCAGAGCATGGCGGAGGAAACAATTCCTCCTTTACAACCCACCTGATTTCCTCGTCGGGAACAGATACTTATGCTACGATTTCCGCAGCAGTCAGCTCTCTAAAAGGGCCGAGACACGGAGGAGCCAACATTGCAGTGATTAACATGATTCGGGATTTAAAACGAAATGTAAAAGATATTACCAATCACCGTCAGGTAGAGGATTATCTGGCAAAAGTGTTGAAAAAGCAGGCCAATGACAAGAGCGGACTCGTTTACGGCGTTGGCCATGCCATCTATACGCTTTCTGATCCTAGAGCCAAACTGTTAAAAGGCATGGCAAAGCGTCTAGCCGTGAGCAAAGATTTAATTGATGATTTTATGCTGTGTGATTTTATCGAAAAAAAGGTGCCTGAGCTTTACGCTGAAATAAACGGAGTTCAAAAGCCTATGCCTGCAAATGTAGATCTTTATTCCGGTTTTGTATACAGCGCCCTGGACATCCCGATTGATATTGCTACCCCTCTCTTTGCCACGGCCAGGCTTTCAGGCTGGTGCGCCCACAGACTGGAAGAACTGATTGCCGGTAAGAAGCTTATGCGGCCTGCATACAATTGTGTTCAACAGCATATGGAGTACACACCTATTAAAAAAAGAAAATAACGCGAAAAGACGGCTCTTCCTACCAAGTGGGAGCCGCCTTTTATTAATAATCTTTCTCCTTTAATCCTAATTTATGCTGACGGACTCTACCTGCACCCGATCATCTGATAAAGCCTGAACATCTTCTATCCCATCTTTTTCCACTTTCATTTTGCCTTCTGCTAGTTTCCGATAAATTTCATCATATTCTCTGGATGTAAAATGTTTCATTCTGCTGGTGTCCATAGAAAGACCAATTCCTTCATTTTCAGCATTCAGTGTAATCGTCTGCCCGCCTGCAAATTCATTTTCACCATAATAAGTCTGCAGAATGTCGCAAATTGATTCATCCAGGTTTTTAACAGCTGACAGAACAACGGATTCAGACTGATGGCTTTGATCTGTATCTGAGCCGATCACTTTACCGCCTGTTTTCTCCGCTGCACGGATAATAGAGCGCCCTGCTCCGCCTGCGCAAGAAAAAATCAGTTCCGTTCCAGCGGAATACCACTTGTTGGCCAATTGCTCCACCTGCTCATCCTGCTGGAAAGTATCTGCATATGTATAGGCAATTGCTATGCCCTGGAGCTCCTCTTCCTCTGCCGCTTCCCTGGCGCCCTGGATAAACCCGCAGCCAAAGCTCTGGACTGGGGAAAGCTCTTTGCCCCCAATAAATCCCAACTTTCTATAGCCCTCTTTTACAGCAGCATATCCAGCCAGAAAACCAGCCTGTTCTTCTGCAAACAAAAGGGCCAGTGTATTCTTTTCCACAACTGCATCAGAAGGGCTCTTGCTGTACGGCTGTCCGTCAACAAGAATAAACGAGAGCTCCGGATGCTCCTCCTGTGCTTCATAAACTGCATTTCCAAAATCAGCGCCTGCAGCAATGACAAATTTAGCCCCGCTGTCAGAAGCTTGTTCTATGGTTCTCAAATACGCGCTGGTTGTATCCTCTCCGGTCATATAATGTTTATAAGAAACAGGCTCTTCTTCTACAAAATCTTCGATTCCTTTCCAAACAGCCTGGTTAAAGGAACCGTCTTCAATGCCGCTGGTATTAGAAAGCATGGCAATTTCATAGTCCACTTGCTCAACAGTTCCCTGAGGACTGCAGGCTATAAACAGAAAAGCCATAGCAAACGCCAGGAATAACGAAATTCTTTTTTTCATCTCCGCCAACTATTCCCCCTATTTATAAATTTCTTCTCTCCTATGCTTTAATAAAGGCAGCTGCCGGCGGATAGATTCCACATAATCCAAATCAATGTCCCCATATAGGATGCACTCTTTTTCATCTGCTTTTGCCAGAAATTCTCCCCATGGAGTAGCAATGCAGGAACTGCCATAAGCCTTGTAAATCCCTTTCATATCTCTTGCCGGAGATACTGCCGCAAAATATACTTGATTATCAAGAGCTCTGGCCCGCATAGTCAAATCCCAATGAGCCGGACCTGTGGTCATATTAAATGCCGCCGGCAAAACGATCAGTTTCGCACCGTCTAAAGCCATCTTTCTTGAAAGCTCAGGAAAACGCACATCATAACAGATGGCGACCCCAATTTTACAGTATTCCGTGTCTATAACTGTAATCTTGTCTCCTGGACTGAGGGTATCGGATTCCATAAAGCGAATTCCGTCTTTCACATCAATATCAAAGAGATGTACCTTCCTGTGCTTTCCAATCATAGCGCCTGTCCTGTCAAAGCTATAAGAGGTATTATACACTTTATTGCCATCTAGCTCTGAAATAGAACCTCCGATTAAATAAATCTGGTTTTCTTTTGCCAGATCAGAAAGAAACTGGACAGACGGCCCGTCTTCAGGCTCTCCGTAATCCCGGAAATACGCATTGGAATAAGGGCAGTTCCACATTTCGGGAAGGGCAATTACCTGGGCTCCATTCTTAGCCGCCTCCTCAACCATTGTCTTTGCTTTGCCCTTACTTTCTTCCTTATCCATGGACCCCATCATCTGACATAAACCGATTTTAAACATCCTTTGCCTCCTGACTTTTTAAAAGCGTGATAAAATGCCGGGTAATCCTTGCAGTAAGCCCCCATATCACTCTCTCGCGAAATTGATAAATAGGCACCTCCGAAGTGCCTTTGCGCCATTTGTAACCCTCTGCTGACTTGATTTTCTCATATGGAAAATCAGGGCCAACTACCGGGGCAACGTCCATTTCATAAACATCCGGTTCACAGGTCATCAAATAACGAAGGGGGACAAGAAAAATTTCCTTCACTTCATCAGGGTTACACTCTAACTTGTTCAATGCCTTTTCTTTTATAGTACCTAAAAATGGAAACATTGTAAAGTTACTATAAGTATAAAGTGTATCCATCTGGCTGATAATGTGAATGTCTTTTCTGGGCACCCCCAGCTCTTCCATGGTTTCACGCACAGCGCAGTCTTCATGGGACTCCCCGTCTTCTATTTTCCCCCCTGGAAAACAGACTTCTCCCGGCTGCCTTTTCATATGTTCTGCTCTCACTTCATACAAAAGCGAAAGCTCCCCCTCCGCTTGGACCAGGGGCACTAAAACGGAAAAAAACTGATGGTTTCCCATTGCCCGGGGAGCTCTACTTTTAAACAAAGTTTCGATTTTATCAAGTGTGATCTGATCCATTAATCCGCACCTCATTTCTTTTTGCCCTAATATTTAGCCACGAAGCTGCTAAAATAAGGCCAATTCCTATGTAGGTATTCCACAGAATGGTCTCCCCTAAAAAAATGACTGCCATCACTGGAGCAATAGCCGGTTTTAAGAAAAAAGCAATGGAACCTGTTGTGGCATCTGATAATTTAATAGCCGTAAAGTAACAAAAATAGCCCAGTCCTGTGACAAAAATACTGATATACGCCACCAAAATCCAATGATCTGCAACGCCTGCCACAATTGGCTTGTGCAGAAACAACATAATTACCAAAAGTACAAGGGAGCCGGAGATAAAACTAATACTCGTCTGAGCCATAATTCCCATTTTCTGAACGCTGATCTTGCCTGCCACAGTGTACAGCCCGAAAAAAAGCGCTGCAAGCAGCATTAATATAATGCCCATTACCGTATTTCCTGCCTGCATATCCCATGGTTTTATCATAAATATGATGCCCAAAAGTCCGATCAACAGTACAATCACATTGTTTTTTTTCAATTTTTCTTCGGTCATTAGGTGAGCAAAGATCATGGTAAAGAGTGGATTAATGGAAATGAGCACTGATGCAGTGGATGCGTTAGAGTGCATGACTCCCAGTTGAAAAAGCAGCATGCTGATGGGAATCCCCACAACCCCTACATACACTAAATAAAGAAAATCCTTTAACACTAATTTCACCTGGTTTTTGCGCATCTCAAAGACAGCAAAGGGCAGCAGGAGCAGTCCTCCGATCATAAAGCGCAGGAAGGTCAGCTGAAAGGAGTCCATCTCTCCCCCTGCCAGCTTTAATGCAACTTCCATAGTTCCAAATAAAAATGCGGTCAATACTACAAAAAAATAAACCTTCTTCATGGTTCCCCTCTCCAACATTATGAAAAATATCAAGTCATTGAAAAAGGCGGTGATAAACACCGCCGCTCCCATTCTACGATAAAAGCCCTCTATGAACAAATTTGCAGGCTGGATTAATTTAAAATCTCGCAGTCTGTAAAGTCCACTCCGATCATTTCTTCCTTTTCAGCACTCAGGCTTACGATAAATTCAATATCATAATTCTTGGAAATCTTTTTAATCCTGTCAATAAATTCCGGTAAGTCACCCAGCGTTACATCGGCATGCTTTAAAATGCTGTCGATGAACATGGTCTCAATATCGTGGTCAGAGCTGATGATCCCATAGATAAAGCCGATATACTCATCACTGTTTGTAATATGTTCAAAGTCCTCCATACAGATTACTCTGATTTTATGACTCAGATCATACATCAGCCTATGGTTCTTATTTATAAAAATGACACTGCCGCTGCTTGTCTCAACTTTGTCATTTGCTAAATCGATCATCTGTTTCGTCTTGCCGCTGCCTTTGTGTCCAATTAATAATTTCACCATAGCAAAGCCCTCCTTTTTATGTTCTTCGTGATTATTTTATTGAAATCTATTATACACTACCAACCTGGCCAGAGCAATAATAAACCTGAATTTATTTACGCTTTTCCATATCCGCAGTTTGGGTATACGCACTCCTTGCAATTAAGGCACAGTCCTCCGTGTCCTAATTTTTTAATGTCTCTTCGCGTAATCACTTCCCCTGCCAAGAGCCTGGGAACGATCAGGTCAAACACACTGGTTCTGCTGTACATTACGCATCCGGGCAGTCCTACTACAGGAATATCATCAATGTAAGAGAGCATAAACATGGCTCCCGGAAGAACCGGTGCGCCGTAAGTCACAATATACCCGCCGGCTCTCTTTATGCCGCTTGGGGTTCTGTCGTCCGGATCCACAGACATGCCTCCCGTTACCCCGATCATATCTACGCCCATATCGATCAGTTCTTTAATACAGTCTGCAATCATTTCTTCATCATCGTCAGCAAAAAGCTGTTTCACAACAGTACTTCCCAAATCCCCAAATTTTTTCACCAGTACAGGGCCAAATGCATCCTTGATCTTCCCGCTGTACACTTCACTTCCTGTTGTTACCACACCGATTTTCAAGCTGCGCAGCGGCTCTATCCGTATGAGCGTTCCCCGGTCCAGCACCCCTTCTGCCTGTTTGACAACTGCTTCATCTACAAACAGGGGGATAACCCTGGTTCCAGCCAGTTTTTGTCCCGGCTCTACAACAATATTCTCATGAATAGAAGCGAACATAATTTCATCCTGATCTATGAGGTCAATGAGGAGCTCCCTGTCCACTTTCAAAAGTCCTCGCTCTTCTGCAATCAGTTCAATTTTTCCCTCACTGGGCTCTGTGAGGCGAATGCCTGCCCCTGCCGCTTTTTGGGCAATGCGCAATGCAGCTTCATTTTCATGCACATCCGTATCGTCTTTTTCAACCACATATAAATGTTTCTTGCCCATAGAAAGAAGGATATCAATATCCTCTTCTTTTATAACATGCCCTTTTTTAAACTTTGCACCTTTGTATTCGCCTGGTATGATCTGGGTCAAATCGTGAGCCAGCACAGTGCCTACCGCCTTTTCTACTGCAATTTCTTTCATGGTTTACCTCTTCCTCACAACAATTTTTATAATAATTCGCAAAATCCCGACTCCAATTATGGACTCGGGGTTTTATATAATGACGCCATCTTTCATAAAAATTTTATGATCAGCGAACATTTCACTTTCTTTTGGATCGTGGGTAATCAGAATTGTAGGGATCCCTAAAGTCTTTTTAAAGGTTGAAAATTCCTCATACACCACTTCCTTTGTTTTCATATCAAGGGCAGAAAAGGGCTCATCCAGCATTAAAAGCTTTGGCTGTGTTACAATGGCC
>CAUEYG010000094.1 GCA_959021945.1 uncultured Eubacteriales bacterium
CATTAGATTTTTGTTCATTTGCCAGCGGCAGCAGCGGGAACTGCTATATGGTCCGCTATGGCGATACAGCAGTTTTAATTGACGCAGGAATCAGCGGGAAACGAATCTTTGAAGGGATGGAGAATACAGGAACCTCTTTGGAAGCGCTAAAAGCAATTCTCATTACCCATGAACATATTGACCACGTAAAAAGCCTGCCTATTGTAACAAAAAAGGCGACCAACAGTAAGGCCTTTGCCAATGAAGCCACCTGGCAGAATATTGAGCGAAAAGTGGCGGAGGAAAAGAAAGCCTGTTTTGTGACAGGTGAGGATTTTTATATTGACCAAATCATGGTGCGTCCCTTTTCCATTCCCCATGACGCAGCGGAACCAGTAGGGTTTTCCCTATATGCGGGGGGAAAACAAGTGAGCATTGTAACAGACGCCGGATATATTACAGATCAGATCTTTGACGAGATCATGGATGCGGATTTGCTGGTATTGGAAGCCAATCATGAAGTGGAAGTGCTGCAGATGTGCAATTATCCCTATGAGACCAAGCGGCGTATTTTGGGAGACAGAGGCCATCTATCCAATGTAACGGCCGGCAAATGTATCTGCAAACTGATTGAGGCAAAGGATAAAGCCCGCAGAATCCTGTTGGGACACCTAAGCCACCAGAACAATGAACCGGAACTGGCCAAAATGACCATTGGCAATATTTTACGGGAAGAAGATATTTACATAGGGGGAAGACTTAAGATGGAAGTGATTTTGCGTGACTGTGTCAGCCCTGTGTATGAAGTGTAGGATTCTATGAAAATTACAGTTATTTCAGTTGGAAAGCTAAAAGAAACGTATTTAAAGGATGCCATTGCAGAATACAGCAAACGTCTCACCAGCTACTGTAAATTGGAAATTGTGGAAGTAGCTGACGAAAAGACGCCGGATCAGGCCAGCCAGGCCGCAGAAGAGGTCGTTCGGGACAAAGAAGGGCAGCGAATTTTAAAGCATATTAAAGATGACGCCTTTGTTATTACCCTGGAAATTGACGGTTTCATGCTTTCTTCCGAAGCCCTGGCAAAAAAGATGGGAAATCTGGGCCTGCAGGGAAAAGCAAACATCGTCTTTGTTATCGGCGGTTCTATTGGCCTTGGAAAGGCAGTAAGGCAGAGATCGGACTATGCCCTGAGCTTTTCCAAGATGACCTTCCCACACCAGCTAATGCGGGTTATTTTGCTGGAGCAGATTTATAGAGCCTTTAAAATTCTCAAAGGAGAACCCTATCATAAGTAGATGCGGTTTTCAGAGCAGGTTTCAGAGGGTGCTTTTGGCATAGAGAACATGGATTATAAATATCTTGCCGAAGACTTGATACAGAATGAGAGGGAATTATTTTATGAAAAAAATATTAAGACTGCAGAGTGCTCTGCTCAAAGAAATTGATAAATATGAAAAACTAGTGCCGGAGCGTTCCCACTTTATTGACTGGGAGCGGGTACACATCAGCAGCTGCGCTAAGCTGGGCTATTTGTTTGCAGAAGAGAGGGGAGTTGATCCTATTCTAGCCGCCTGCGCCTGTGCAGTCCACGATTATGGACGAATTATTACCGGCAAACAAGAAAATCATGCAGAGGTAGGATATGAGCCGGCCATGGAATTTCTGCGGGGAACAGGATTATTTGAAGAAGATGAGATTCAGCAGATGGGACTGGCAGTAAAAAATCACAGCAAAAAGGCAGAGATTGGCAGCCCGCTGGAAGAAATCGTAAAAGATGCGGATGTCTTGGATTTTTACCAGTACGGATACGGTTTTGCCAGAGAAGAACAAAAAGTGCGGCTGGAACGACTGCTGGGGAGAGAAGTCTAGGCAAACAATATGAAAGCAAAATATGAAGCTGGGGATAAAGAATACATAGAAACAATAAAAGCATCCGGCCTGTTAAACGAAATAAAGCATGACAGTCATCAAGAGGTTCTCCAAGGGCTGGGGGTTCGAATCCGAACATATGGGGAAGAAGAACTGGTCTTTTTAGAAGGAGAAGAAGTGGGAGTCCTGGCCATTGTCCATGAAGGCACTGTCAGAGGCGAAAAGTTTCATATGGAAGGAAACGTGGACTTGATGTACATGTACAAGCGGGGAGAAATCTTTGGAGCGGAAGCCACCGTTTCCCGGCTCAGGACATCCCCCCTGACCTATGTTGCCAATGAAGATATTACCGTGATTTTGATTGACTTTCAAAATATCTTTAAAAGCCGGTTTTCCGCCCAACTTACTCTGGCTTTGCTGCGTATCTTGGCCGATGATAATATAAAAAAGCTATACAAAATCGAGACCTTATCAAAACGAGGACTCCGCCAGCGGATTTTGACCTACCTGCGAATTATGAACAAAAAAGCTGGGACAGAAACCTTTTCTATTCACATGGACAGAGCCCAGTTTGCCCAATACTTGTGCGTCAACCGCAGCGCCCTTTCCTACGAACTGAACGAAATGAAACGAGAAGGCATCATTGACTTTAAGAAAGACCGTTTTAAAATTTTGAAAAAAATAGAGTAAATGTTGTCAAAAGAAAGGACGGTAACTACATGAAAAAAGCAATTCCGGTTGGAATTGAAGATATAAAGCGAATTATTGATGAAAACCTCTACTATGTTGACAAAACATTAATGATCAAGGAGCTTTTGGACTCTTCCCCTTATGCGGAGCTGTTTACTCGGCCAAGGCGATTTGGTAAAACCCTGGCGCTCAGTATGATCCGCAGGTTTTTTGAGATGGAACTGGACGCCAATGGGAGAGAAATTGACAATTCCTATCTATTTCAAGACCTTGCCATCTCATCCTGCGGCGATTCTTATGGAAAACATCAGCAACAATATCCGGTTATTAATTTATCTCTGAAATCTGCAAAACAACCCAACTTTAAAATGGCCCAAGACGCCATAATAAATGAACTGATAAAAGAATACAAGCGGCACTACTATCTATTAGAGAGCCCCTTTCTGCTTGAGACAGATAAAACAAAATTTTTGACAATGATAAACAGAGAGGGTACAGAGTTTGAATATGCTACTGGACTGGAATTTTTATGTACGTGCTTGGCAGAGCACCATAAAGAAAAGGTCATTATCCTGATTGATGAATACGACGTCCCATTAGAGACCGCTTGGACCGGAGCTTTCTATGAAGATATGACCGGTTTTATTCGCTCTATCTTTGAATCAGCTTTAAAAACGAATCCGCACCTTAAGTTTGCAATCATAACAGGCTGTCTTCGAATTAGTCGGGAAAGTATCTTTACCGGATTAAATAATCTTACCGTTCATTCCGTCTTGAGCCTTGATTACACAGACAGCTTTGGATTTACAGCAACAGAAGTCAAGGCAATGCTTGCCTACTACGGTTTGGAAGAAAAGTATGAAGAAGTGAGGAAATGGTACAATGGGTATCGGTACGGCTCCACAGATATTTACAATCCATGGAGTATTATCAATTATACAAAGACTGCAACTTTAGATCGAGAAGCCTTTCCAAGGGCCTATTGGTCCAACACATCATCCAACAGCATTATTCAGGAACTTGTGGAGACGGCGGATTTTGAGATAAAACAAGAGATTGAAGCTTTGATTGCAGGCGCCACAATTGAAAAGCCCATTCATGAAGACATCACATATGGAGAGATTCACGAGTCAAATGATAATCTGTGGAATTTCCTATATTTTACAGGATACCTTAAGAGCGTGGGGCAGCGCCTGGAGGATGAAACCATCTATATAAAACTTGCCATCCCTAATGCAGAAATCCGTTCCATCTATCGAACTACAATTCTCTCCTGGTTTCATAGAAAAATACAGACTACAGACCTTTCTTCGCTGTTTGAAGCCATTGAGTCAGGAGACTGCAAAACAATCGAGACTCTGATATCTGACTTGCTGCTGGAGACCATCAGCTTTTATGATTATGCGGAGAGCTATTACCATGGTTTTTTGGCAGGGCTGCTCAAGACCTCTCAAAAATACCAAGTATATTCAAATAGAGAAAGCGGAGCGGGAAGACCTGATCTTGTTTTAAAAACCCCCACTGTCAGAGGAGGCACTGCAATTATCTTTGAATTAAAAGTTGTAAAGGAATTTAGAGAAATGGAGCGGGGAGCTGAATCTGCATTAAGGCAGATCAGAGAACAAAACTATGGAGGAGAGCTGGAAAGGCAAGGGTACACAAAGATTCGAAAGTATGGCATCTGCTTTTTTCACAAAGAGTGCCTGGTGGTGAGTCTCAAAGATTCTATTTAAAATTTTGAAAAAAATAGAGTAAATGTTGGCAGGACAACAACACTTCCTGCTGCACTGTGGTATAGTAAATACATGGTAAGAAATAACCATGATTTCTTCAAACATATTAATAATAATTTGCCCAGAAAACAGCGGAAGTGAAAACTGCCGCTGTTTTTCGTAGTAGCGTTAGATGCCGTGCCGGTATACTGGGACGGTTTTCCACATATAATAATCTTCCAGGAGGAAGATTATGAGAGTCACGCTTAAAGCAGTTTTGTTGATTTGTCTTTTTGTCCTTGCGCATCCGGCCCATAGCTTTGGCCAAACATATGATGGAGACCAGATTATATTATCCTGGTCAGACAATAACGCCCATACACAGACCGTCACCTGGCGCAGCGCATCAAAAAAAGAAGGCTACGTTCAATACAATGAAAAGGGAAAGCCTCTATCTGCAGACCACCAGGTCAAAGCGCAGATTACCGAAGTGGGAGAAAGCGGATATTACCGGTATGAAGCCGTGATCAAAGGCCTGCATCAAAAAACCTTGTACCAATATCGTATAGGCGATGGAGAAAATTGGAGCCAGGAAAAGACCTTTACCACAGCCCCTGTCCAAAGCCAGCAGAAAATCGCACCTTCTGATTCAGCAAACTCCTTTGAATTTTTATATTTTGGCGATGTGCAATACCAAAGCCGAACAAAAGATTATGCAGAATGGGGGAAACTGCTCCAAGACATCCGCCTGCGAAATCCTGGCATCGCCTTTGCTCTCTCAGGAGGCGACATGGTAAATTCCAGCAGAAAAATGAAAGACTGGAATTTATTTTTAGACAACGCATCCTCTGTCTTTTCCTACATCCCCCTGATGAGCACCATTGGCAACCATGAAACCTCTGTAAAAGCAGACCCTTACCTGACCATGATGGCCCTGCCTGAAAACGGCCCTGAGGGGCTAAAGGAAGAGTTTTATTCTTTTGATTATGCGGACTGCCACTTTACAGTCCTTAACTCCTGTTTTTTCCTGGAAAACAGAAAAGCCGCCATGGAAGAAGAGTGGGAACCTCAGTTAAAAGCCATCGGCCAATGGCTGGAAGAGGACCTGGCAGAGAGCGACGCCAAATGGAAAATCCTTGTTATGCACCACCCTGCTTATGGAATTTCAGATGGAGACCCTATTTACGCAGAAATTCGTGAAAGGTGGGAGCCTATCTTTGAGAAAGGCGGTGTGGACCTGGTATTCTGCGGACATCAGCATCTTTATATGCGGACAAAAGAAATCGGCGGTATCACTTATGTCATGGGGAATTCAGGAAAGCGGAGAAGCACCTACTATGACGGAGAAAATAAGCCGGACTATACAAAAGCTCTGGATGCCACAAACAGCAATTATCAAATTGTAAAAGTCAGCCATGAAGAATTATCCGTAATCTCCTATGATGAAGAGGGGCAGGTAATTGATAAATGGACGAAAGAAGCGGAGCGTTCCGGCGCTGCAAAGGCTGCAGTAGTGGGAATCCTGCTGATGCATATTTTGGCGGCAGGTGTGTTTTTCAGCCGCAAAAGGTGGAAAGGACACAGAAAAAAGGGCAGATAAATGGATTAGATCTGCCCAAATTTTTTCGTTGCAGCCAAATAGCGGGCCAAGGAGCCCATGTTTGCATAATAATAGGAAAACCGGTCCACCTTTTTCACCTGAATTAAGCTGGAATCCACCAGCTTTTTAATATGCTGCGAAACAGTGGCCTGGGAATAGTCAAAGGCTGCAACAACATCTTTGTTGCAGACATTGATTCGATCTCTGTTGGACTGCATGATAAAGCGGTATATGTTAATTCTGGCCGGATGAGCCAGAGCATCAGATATTTTGGCAATCAGCAGGACTTCGTCATCCTGCATTGAATCAGACTCTTTTCTTAATCTCATTTTTGTTCCTCCTGACAAATGCACTGCTCATTAACAATACACTTTCCTGTAGGATTTTGTCAAGAAATTTGGTAAAAAAATGAAAGTTTTGTCGCTGCGGTCTGGAGTTACGCTAAAACAAGATTTACATTAGCATCTTCAAAACGTGCGATATATTCAGGGTCCAGCTTTTCGCCGGTAATAACCAGGTCCACAGCACTGACAGGACATATGTGGGCCAGTACATCGCGGCCAAATTTTGTG
>CAUEYG010000095.1 GCA_959021945.1 uncultured Eubacteriales bacterium
TCCATGAGAAGCGAAATCATTGCTTGAGCGTGTGAAGGGATAGCTCTTGAAGTAAAAAGCGTGCCGCAGGCAGGGCATTTTAGCTTAGGCTTTACATGAATAATTTCTACCTCTGCTCCTTCGCACAGGGTCCCTTTTGCAATTAGATCAAAATACATATGGACCGAATCACCCACATAACCGGAATAATCTCCGATTACCAGTTTTATTTTACTGACACGCTGGGCGTCCGCTTCTTTGCAGTGCTTTTCTGCGATTTTTACAATTTGTTCTGTTATTGGATATTCGTGCATTACACGCGTCCTTTCCTCGTTGTCCTATTCTTTATCTATTATAGTAGGTTTTAAAGGGATATACAAATCTTATTTTTAAGATACAAAAAATATCCGCTGCAATAGATTCTTTGCATAATCCCGCAAAATATGTTTTTTCACAATTTTTTTGTTTTTTCTTTGTTGTGTATACACAGCACATTTGTTGACTTTTCAACCTTTCTCTGATATAGTTAGAGCACTTATTTTATATATGTTTATTGAGGAGGACTTATATTTTGAGAGATCAATGGAATTCAAAAGTAGGCTTTCTGCTTGCCGCTATTGGCTCAGCTGTAGGCCTGGGCAATATTTGGAGATTCCCTTATATTGCTGCAACTAATGGAGGGGGCGCGTTCCTTCTGCCTTATTTTTTCGCAATCATTACTGCGGGCATCCCGATTCTGATCTTAGAATACACCATGGGAAAAACTTATCGGGGCGGTGCTCCTGTCACTTGGGCGCGGATGAACAGGCGCTTTGAATGGCTGGGATGGTTCCAGGTTATGATTGCCTTTGTCATTGCTGTTTACTATTTTGCCATCATTGTTTGGGTTGTAAGTTACATAGGATTTTCCTTTACTCAAGCCTGGGGCGCAGATCCAACTTCTTTTTTTGCAGAATATCTAGGTTTGACAGACAGTGCTTTAAACTTGGGAGGTCTTCAAACACACCTGATCATTCCCTTTATCATTATATGGGCAATAGCAGCGTTTATTATGTACAAAGGCATCAACAAAGGAATTGAGCTGGCCTGCCGAATCTGCCTGCCTATTCTGTTTGTCCTGATCTTAATTTTAGTAATTAGAGGCGTTACGCTTCCCGGTGCTGTCGACGGGCTGGAATATTTGTTTAAACCGGATTGGAGCGCCTTGAAAAACCCAAGTGTCTGGGTAGCCGCTTATGGACAGATCTTCTTTAGTCTGTCAATTGCCTTTGCCATTATGTTGGCTTATTCCAGCTACCTGCCAAAGAAAACCGATGTGGTGAACAGCGCTTTCATTACTGCAACGGCAAATCACGGATTTGAGCTTTTTGCCGGGATCGGGGTGTTTAGCATCATGGGTTATATGGCCTTGCAGCAAGGTGTTCCTGTAAGTGAGGTAGCCGGTGCCGGTATTGGTCTGGCCTTTATGACATTCCCTACTGCCATCAGCGCACTGCCTGCTCTGAACGCTTTATTTGGAGTCTGCTTCTTTGGGGCGTTATTTACAGCAGGAATTACATCACTGATCTCTATCCTGCAGGCAGTTGTGTCTGGGTTCCACGACAAGTTTGAGATGAGCCACAAAAAAGCAGTTACAGTTGTCATTGTTCCCGCTTTTGTCCTCAGTTTCCTGTTCATTACAGGGGCAGGCATGAATATTTTAGATATTGTAGACAGCTTTATCAACAATATTGGTATTGCAAGCGCAGGCGTAATTGAAGTTATCCTTGTAACGCGATTCTTTAATACCGAAAAACTCCGTCAGGAAGCAAATTCCTTTTCTAACTTCAGCATTGGAAGGTGGTGGATTTTTTCCCTGAGAATCATTACTACTGTTGTTTTGGGAGTCATGCTATTCTTAAATACGCGAGACTACCTCTACAATGGGTATGGCAGCTATTCCAGCTCTGATATTGCAGTCTTTGGCTGGGGAACGATTCTCTTTGTAATCATTTTTGCCGATCTGCTGACAACTATGAGAGGGAAAGAAGGCTATCGCGATCTGGACAAAATTTCCTATAAGGAGGTAAACTAGTATGAGTACAAGTGCAATTGTAATGATGCTCATTGGGTGTATCGGCCTTTGGGGAGGATGCGCTCTGGCTATCAGTATTGCCATAAGGTATAATAAAAAAAATAGCCAAAGAGATGGCTCAGAAAAGGACAAAGAATAGTCAAAAAATCCCGCGTTTTCTCGCGGGATTTTTGTTTGCGCAGCAGCATCCAATCTCCACAGATCAGTTACAAGAGAGAGATTGCCCGGTTTCGAACCATAAAATACACCAACTGAGTGCGGGATTTTACACCAAGTTTTACAAAAATATTAGCAATATGGCTTTTGACTGTATTAATGGAAATTTGATTCATTTGAGAAATCTCCGCATTGCTGCATCCCCTTAAAATCAAGACGATCATTTCTTGTTCCTTTTTTGTAATGCCATATTGATACTTGAGCATTCTCTCTGCTTGTTCTCTCTCCTTTTCTGCTTTTCCCTGCTTTGACTCCAGCACATTTTGAAGGTGGGGCAGCAGCATTTGCAGAACATAAAGGTCTCTTTTACTAAAATCACCTTTTTTCTCACTCTTGTAAAGGGTAACGGCTCCCATCAATTTTCCCGCGCTGACCACACTCATTCCGGCTACGCTGCCCAAGTCATATTGCGCTAGGTATTCTTTGTAAAAGCTGGATTCTCTACGCACTTTATCATTTATTAAATCAGATTCCCTATATACCATAGATTGGTATTGGACAAAAATCCAGTTTACATAATCCAGCTTACTATACTTGGTTTCATAAAGAGAGATGAAACTCTGTTCCCGCTGGCTGTCAAAAATACTTACTACAACTGGATCTCCCAGCCAACTGTTTTGTATAGGCTCTCCCTGAGGCAGGTTAAAATCTGCCAGGTCAAATTCAATAAGGGCCATCAAACGCGTCAGAAACCCCCGCCTCACAGCTTCTGAGTTACTAGTGCCATACAAGAATGCAACTAATTCATTTAGCAGCTCCCAGTCCTCATTTTTTAACATACTTCCCCTTTTCTAGTACTTTCATACGATAGATTGTCAACAAAACCATACTTTAAGGTGTTTTTTCTATCTTAATATATCCCTATAATATTGTCAAAGGTTTCTAAAGAAAGAAAGCAGGAGGTAGATTATGAGTATTTCTTATTGGAGAGAGATTGGAACAGATCATTTGAATGGGGCTGACATGTGTGTACTGGGAATCCCCTTTGACGGGGCTGCCAGCGTAGGAAAAGGTGCAGCTCACGCACCTGACGCCATAAGAGAATGTACAAAGGTTTTGCCGCCCGTAAACAGTACAGGGGACCGTTTCCCGGGCCTGCGGGTCTTTGATAAAGGAGATGTGGAGTTTTCTCTGGACTGGAAACGTTTTTTTCAGCAGGTAGAAGAGGATGCTTTAGAATTATTGAAATCCGGCAAGTTCTGCATGTTTTTAGGTGGTGACCACTCTGTTACCATTCCGTTAGTCAATGCTTTTGCAGAGTATGAGAAGGGGAAGAAAATCGGCGTTATTCATTTTGATTCTCACCCTGATCTATGCGATGAGTATGAAGGCAGCCCCTGGTCTCACGCTTGTCCCTTAAAGCGTGTTTTAGATGATCATATTTCTGCTCGGGATCTGGCCCAGGTGGGGATACGCTCCTATGAAAGTGAGGAGATTGACCTTTACAAAAAACATCCTGAGCTGCTGGTAATCAAAGCTCATGATATTTTTATCAATGGCTTCCAGACTGCTATTGACAAGTTAGTTAGCCATTTCCATGATTACGATGCCATTTATCTTACGCTGGACATTGATGTGCTGGACCCGGCATTTGCCCCGGGAACAGGGACGCCGGAAGCAGGAGGATTATCTTCAAGGGAGCTTTTGGAAATCCTTAATCAACTCTTTGATAAACTGCCTATCGCTGCCATGGATCTGGTGGAAATTTCTCCGCCTTTAGATACAACAAACCAGATCACTTCCTGGGCAGGCGCAAAAATTATTTATGAAGTTCTGGCCAAATTAAATGCAAAGAAATAGAGGAATCCGGCAAAGCAAAAAACCGTACAACATGTACGGTTTTTTGCTGGTATTATTGTTGTAGAAAGGATCAAACCCTTTCCCTACATTCATTTAAATTACTCCTCGGCCAATTTCTGATAGCCTGCCAGTCTGTCTTTTGCATCTTCCTCTGTAAGGGCAAACAATTTGTCTGCCACTTCAGGGAATTCCTTGGCAAGAGATGAGTAACGAGTCTGTGCCATAATAAAGTCTTTAAAGCTCTTTGTCGGTTCTTTGGAATCCAAAAGGAATGGGTTTTTCCCCTTCTTTTTCAGTTCAGGGTTAAACCTGTAAAGACTCCAGTAACCTGCCTCTACTGCATCCTTCATATTTTCCTGTGATTTTCCCATACCCTTTTTCAGTCCATGATTGATACATGGGGAGTATGCAATAATCAGAGACGGGCCATCATAAGCTTCTGCTTCCAGCATAGCTTTCATGAGCTGGTTTTTGTCAGCGCCCATAGCAACCTGAGCAACATAAACATAGCCATAGGACATAGCCATCATACCCAAATCCTTTTTCTTAATTCTCTTACCGGAGGCAGCGAATTTGGCAATAGCAGCAGCTGGTGTAGCTTTAGACGCCTGACCGCCGGTGTTGGAGTAAACCTCTGTATCAAAGACCAGAATATTAATATTTTCACCGGAAGCAAGCACATGGTCCAAACCGCCGTAACCGATGTCATAAGCCCATCCATCACCGCCCAGGGCCCATATGGATTTTTTAACCAGATAATCCTTCAGGTCCATGATGCGGTCGCACAGAGCGCGCACAACAGTATCTTCTGTTCTCATTCCTTCAATAGCAGCAACAACTTTGTCGCTCTTTACTCTGGACTCTCTGCCGTCATCTTTAAACTCCAACCACTCTTCCATGGCTTCTTTCAACGTTTCATCAACATCCAGCTCCAGCAGGGCCCTCATATTATGCTCAATTTTTTCTCTGTGCTGTTTGCTTGCCAGGGCCATACCATACCCATATTCTGCGTTATCCTCAAACAAGGAGTTAGCCCATGCCGGCCCTCTTCCGTTTTCATCTTTACAGTAAGGCATAGACGGAGCGGATGCACCCCAAATGGAAGAACAGCCTGTTGCATTAGCAATTAACATGCGGTCTCCAAAGAGCTGAGTAGCCAATTTGATATACGGAGTTTCTCCACAGCCAGCGCAAGCGCCAGAAAATTCAATATACGGTTTTGCAAACTGGCTTCCTTTTACACTGTCAGGAGAGATGCGCTTATCCTTTCTTGGCAGGTCAATAGAGTAGTTCCAATTTTCTTCTTCCTTGACAATTTCGGCGTATGGCTTCATAACGAGAGCCTTTTCTTTTGCCGGACAAATATCTGCGCAGTTGCCGCAGCCTAAACAATCCAGCGGTGAAAGCTGCATTCTGTAATGCAGACCTTCCAGCCCTTTGCCAGTTGCTTTCTTCGTAACAAACTCAAATGGAGCCGCAGCCTTTTCCTCTTCATCAAGCAGCATTGGACGGATGGAAGCATGAGGGCAAACAAAGGAGCACTGGTTACACTGGATACACTTTTCTGCATCCCATTCAGGGAGCAGGATTGCTACACCGCGCTTCTCATAAGCAGATGTTCCTGACGGGAACGTACCGTCTTCAATACCGTCAAAGGCGCTTACCGCCAGATCATCCCCTTCCTGCTTGTTCATTGGGATGAGAATTTCCTCAATAAATTCAGGCAGCTCTTCGTATTTTTCCTTAGGGTCTTCCGCATTGGCCCAATTAGCCGGAACATTGATCTTCTTAATGGCGGAGACACCCTTATCTACCGCCTGGCAGTTCATATCAACAATGTTCTGTCCCTTCTTTTTATAGGTCTTATCAATTCCTTCTTTCAGATTCTTGATAGCCTCTTCCACTGGCATTACTTCCGCCAGCTTGAAGAATGCAGCCTGCATAACCATGTTGATTCGGCTTCCCAAACCTACTTCGCCGGCAATTTTCCACGCATCAATAATATAAAAGTTGATATTTTTCTTTGCCAAATCTCTCTTAACCTTTGCCGGGAGCTTTTCTGCAATCTCTTTTTCCGAGTACATACAGTTGAGCAGGAAAGTACCACCCTTTTTCAAGTCTTTGAGCATATCGTACTGTCTCAAATAAGCCTGATTGTGGCACGCTACAAAGTCAGCCTGGTTAATCAAATATGTAGACTGAATCGGATGTTCTCCAAATCTCAAGTGAGAAACGGTCAGGCCTCCAGATTTCTTAGAGTCATAAGCAAAGTAGCCCTGCGCATATAAATCCGTCTTATCACCAATGATCTTAATCGCTGTTTTATTGGCTCCTACCGTACCGTCTG
>CAUEYG010000096.1 GCA_959021945.1 uncultured Eubacteriales bacterium
CAGCTGCCATACGTTTTTAATACCAGGCATTCGGTAGTTGGGAAGCTCCATTACAAAGGGAACTGGCTCTCCCCGAAACATGGTGCCCTTCAGCAAAAATGCATATAAGACGCCTACTAGGATTCCAATAAAATAAAGAGCAATCATGACTAGGGCTCCGTGTTTTGGAAAAAAGGCTGCTGTAAACAGCGCATAAATAGGCAGCTTAGCAGAACAGCTCATAAAAGGAGTCAGTAAAATGGTCATTTTACGATCCCGCTCTGACGGCAGCGTACGGCTTGCCATGACTCCCGGAACCGTACAGCCAAAGCCCACCAGCATTGGTACGATACTGCGGCCAGACAAGCCTACTTTTCGCAGCAGTTTATCCATAACAAAGGCTACTCGCGCCATATATCCGCTGTCCTCTAAGATGGAAAGAAAGAAAAACAGGGTTACAATAATAGGCAGGAAACTGAGGACACTGCCTACTCCGGCAAAAATACCATCAATAATGAGGGATTGGATAACGGGATTCATTTCATAAACAGTCAGAGCATGATCCGTTACCTCTGTCAGCCAGGTGATCCCCGTATCCAACAGATCAGAAAGCCAGCTGCCAATAGCCCCGAAAGTGAGCCAGAATACGAGAGCCATAATACCCACAAAAGCAGGAATCGCCGTGAATTTTCCAGTCAAAAGCTTGTCAATCTTAATACTGCGGGTGTGTTCTTTGCTTTCCTTTGGTTTGACTACTGTTTCCCGGCAAACTTGCTCAATAAACTGAAAACGCATATCCGCAATAGCGGCGGACTGGTCAAGCCCTCGTTCCTCCACCATTTGTTTAATAATGTGAGCTAGGGTTTCTTTTTCATTTTGATCTAGCTTTAGTTTTTTTAGAATATCTTCATCGCCTTCTGCCAACTTGCTTGCAGCAAAACGAAGAGGAATTTGTTCCCGTTTTGCATGGTCTTCAATGAGATGCATGATAGCATGAAGGCATCTGTGAACAGCGCCATTATGGTTATCAGGATTGCAGAAATCTGTTCGTCCCGGACGCTCCTGATACTGGGCAATATGTACAGCATGGTCAATGAGTTCCTGTATCCCCTCATTTTTGGCTGCTGCAATGGGAATGACAGGAATCCCCATCATTGCCTCCATTTCATTGACTCGGATAGAGCCGCCATTGTCCCGGACTTCATCCATCATATTCAGTGCCAGTACCATAGGAATATCCAATTCCAGCAGTTGCATGGTCAGATACAGATTTCGTTCGATATTGGTAGCATCTACAATGTTGATGATACCCCGAGGTTTATCCTCTAGAAGAAATTGCCGTGTTACTAACTCTTCACTGCTGTAAGGAGACATAGAATAAATTCCGGGAAGATCGGTTACCAGAGTGTGTTCCCGCCCTTTGATGGAACCATCTTTTCGATCTACTGTTACACCGGGAAAATTGCCAACATGCTGGTTAGACCCGGTTATTTGGTTGAATAAAGTGGTTTTTCCGCAGTTTTGGTTGCCCGCAAGAGCAAACGTAAGGAGTTCTCCGGCAGGCAGAGGCTCTCCATCCGCTTTTGTATGATAAATACCGCTTTCACCCAGGCCAGGATGATGGGCAGGTGTTTTGCAAATGGGCACAACAGGATTTTGATCAGCATTATGAATATGGTCAATTTCTATTTTTTCAGCGTCTGCAAGGCGCAGTGTTAACTCATAGCTATGAAGTCTCAGTTCCATAGGGTCTCCCATAGGAGCCAGTTTCATCAGAGTGATTTCCACGCCGGGAATCAGCCCCATGTCAAGAAAATGCTGTCTGAGAGCGCCTTCTCCCCCGACAGAGATGATTGTGGCGCTTTGGCCTGCTTTCAATTCATTTAGTGTCATATTTCTTCCCTCCAAAGTCAGTCTAATCTGACAGGCTGTATTTGTCAAGGTATGGAATGGAGGTTGAGAAGTCAAGTATTTCATAGTATACTTACATAAAATGAAGGGAGGGACCATGGATGGAGCTTCAGATAAAATACGAATTCGATCCCATCTTTGAGACGATGAGTCTTTTGTACGGCAGTGTGCAGAAACGAGAAAAAGAAACAGTAATACAGCAGCTATGTGAATTGGGAGTGGACGGAGAGAAGTTTTATAAAAAGTATTTTAGGCTCATTGAGCGATATGTGCAAAGCTTTAAAAAATATATGGTGAAAAAAGAACACATGGATTTTTTCTTTCGGCATGAGGAAGAATCCTTTTTCCTGCTAATGGCTGTGATCCTGGTGGAAAAGAGAGAGTGGCTTGATTCCTTTGAGCAGGTGACAGACGAAGAATTGAGAAGCCTGGCAGGGTTTATCCTGCAAGATGATGAAGCCAGTGCTTCTGTACTGGAGCAAGGAGTGGGACCTAAGCTAAACAATGAAAAGGAGGTCATTGGCTTTCTTGCTGGGCTTGATGAAGAGGATCATACAAAGTGGCATTTGGTTCAGTTTATGGAGCGTCCCAAATACTGGCTGTCTATGCTTATGGAAATGGTAACAGCAAACATACCTGCCTTTGAAAAGGCTATGTTGGACTTACAAAAGCCTTTGGCTCCTTTTTTAGAGAGCTACCGGCATTATGAGGATCAGCAGTTCAATCAATTTACCGAAGTCTGTGCTCCCGGAGCTAAAATATATCCGTCTTTTGCAGCAGGGGTATCACAAGTGATCTGCTATTCTTATGCATACCAGGGAATTTTCATGGAATTTCTGTTAAAAAAGGGGGGCTCTGCAGATCAAAGAAAAGAAATGCTCATTACTAGGACAAAAGCACTCAGTGATAAAAGCAAGCTTGAAATCTTATGTCAGCTGAAAAAATCCAGCAAATACAACTTGGAACTTGCAGAAGTCATGAACTTATCCGCATCGACCATGTCTCACCATATGAACGTACTGTTTGCCTGCGGCTTTGTAGGTGTGGAAAAAAAGGACGGACGCGTTTACTATGTTCTGCAAAAACAAGCAGTTGAGGAATATGTGGAGGATATCAGATTGCTGCTGTTGTAAAACAGGTAAAAATGCTAAGGAGTGATCTTCTGACTTTATCGGAAAAGGCCAGACAGACTTATGGAAAGAAAGCGTCTCATCAGATTATTGAAGTAGAGAGTCCATCAATTACGACTTTGAATAAAGAACAGCAAAAAGAGTTGATCGGCAGTTCTTTTGCTTCTTATCGTGATCGTGTGGAAGATGCTGCAAGTAATTTGGCGTTTTATAGAGATGGAATTTCATACCTTCAGCAAAAAGTAGAAGAACTGCAGGGTGTGACGCAAGGAGAGTTTACAGAAAGCCAGATGAAAGAATTGGAATCCTGGAAAGAAAAATTAGAGCCTGAGAAATGGGAGCAGTTTGAAAAAGATTATAAAGAGTTTCTGGTAAAAGATGCTAATGAAAAGCTGGAGGTTTATACAAAAACTTTAGCCCAATACAAAGATGGGGCAAAAGAAATTTTAAATACCCATCTAAATATGGCAAATGGATTTGTCAACATAAAAGAGAATCAGTACGACTCAAAAACATGGCAGGCACTGCAGTCTGCTATGGGTGGTTTTATCTCGGAGAGCAGTAAGCTTGTCTCTGGATTAAAAGGTTCAGAAAGCACTGCTGCTGATGTTTTAGCATCAATTGATGATGCAGCAGCTGCGTTAAAAGATCTGTCAGGGCGTCTTTCTGCCGGTTATCAAGAGTATACGGGTCAAGAGATGGGGGACTATGTTTCTTCCGGTTTGTCTTCCAATGCAGGAGAGATGATTGAGCGTACTATGCTTTTTAATAGAGAGCTTGGACAAAATATAGATCCTCGTCTCAATATTGCAGTAGATAAAACAGTCAAAGTTTTTTGAGAAAGTGAAGATAAAATGAAAAAGACACGTTTTCGAGACAAAAGCGTGTTTTTTTTGTTTATGAAATTTGATGGATATAAAATAGTATTGACAATTATAGAAATGTATAGTATTTTATGATTGTCAAATAAATTCTATATATATGGAGGTGAAAATATGAATGTGTGTGTAAAGAAGGACAAGTGGATTCTAGCATTGGCTATTTTGTTGGGAGCAGTCAACGCTGTAGCCATTGCCTTTGTTTCTATTGTATTGCAGCGAATCATGGATGCTGCCATACAAAAAGATATGGGGGATTTTAAACAACTGGTGGGTGTGATCCTAATCTATATGATTGCTCTTTGCATTATGGGATTTGCAGAAGTTTTGTGTGGAAAAGTACTGCTACGAAATGTAACGCGAAATCTGAGAGCACGGATTTTTAACGGCGTCATGAAAAAAAGACCTGAATTTTATTACAAGAGTAATTCGGCAGACTACCTTTCTGCAGTAGTAAACGATGTAAAACTAGTAGAGGAAAATTATTTGGTCCCGTTGCTGTTATCTTGCCAGATGGTGGTTTTGTTTATAGCTACCTTAATCATTTTGTGCTATCTCAGTCCAATTGTGACAGCGATTCTAGTAGGTTTTCTTTTGCTGATGTTTCTGGTTCCCGCTGTCTTTGGGAAAGCGCTGCAAAAAAGGCAAGATCAGTATTCCGCTCAGCTTGCTGTATTTACTGCCAAGGCAAAAGATTTTCTCAGCGGCTATGAAGTAATCCGCAGTTTCTCCATTGGCAGCTATGTGAGAAGAAAATTTCAAGAAGAAAATAAGGCTGCTGTTGATGCCAAATTTCGCGCTGACAGGCTAATTGCCTTAAACGAAAGTCTGGCAGAGGTATTGTCAACGCTGAGCACTGTAATCGTTGTATTTGTGGCGGCATATATGGTCCTAAAGGGAAACATTACAGCCGGTACTTTACTGGCGCTGATTCAGCTCAGCTCAACATTTAGTACACCGGTTCTCATCATTATGCAAAACTTGCCCAAGATAAAAAGCATGAAGCCGGTTTTGCAAAAGCTGGGCTCTCTGTGTGATGATTCAGATGGACGGGAGCATGAATGTGCCCGCAGGAATATGGGGTTTCAAGAATCTCTTAAGTTTCAAAATGTAAGCTTTGCTTATGAACCCGAAAAATATGTAGTCAAAGAGATTAATATGACTCTTTATCCAGGGAAAAAGTACGCGCTGCTGGGGGACAGCGGATGCGGAAAGACCACACTGACAAAATTAATGACCGGTTATTCTGATCAATATGAGGGGGACATCCTTTTTGATCAGGAGGAAGTAAGGAAAATGAGCCGGCAAGAGTTCAGTCAGCTGGTATCTTTGATTCATCAAAATGTATATTTGTTTGATACCGATGTTTATCAAAATATTTGTCTGGATGAAAGGTTTTCCCAAGAAGATCTGGACCAGGCCTTGGAAAAGAGCGGGGTAAAAGGGTTTCTGTCAGAACTGGAGGAGGGAATACATACGAGAGTCGGTGAAAACGGCAATCGGCTTTCCGGCGGACAGCGCCAGCGAATTGCAGTAGCAAGAGCCTTAATACGCAAAACACCAATTCTAATTTTAGATGAGGGGACTTCTGCTGTAGACCAAAAGACAGCTTATGCCATTGAACGTGATCTTTTGGTTCAAAAAGAGCTCACCCTTGTGGTCATTACGCATCATATGCAGGAGGAATTAAAAAATCAGTATGATGAGATTATTCATATAAAAGATGGAAAAGTAATAAATTAGCGGAAACCGTATTGACAATGGAAGGAGAAAATCATAAACTGATATAGTTAACTTTATGAACTATATCGGTTTTTTAATGGAGATTTTATGAGTGACAAAGATTGGATCAATATGATGGAATACATGCAGCACATTCGACTTTTTTCCAGGCTGAATGTACGCAGAAAGAGAAAAGAGGAGCCTTTGTCTGCAGAGAATCTGGATATTCTATCAAGAATCGCCCTGGCGGAAGAACCCATTACACCTTTGGCGATCAGTAACCAGACAGGTTTGACAAAACCTATGATCAGCAAACTGATTGAAGCAATGAATCAAAAGGGTTACTTAAAAAAGGTAAAAGACGAGAGAGACAAAAGAAGTTATTTTTTAACCATTACTGATGAAGGAAAAAAAGAACTGGAAAACACCTATTTGTATTATTTGGAGCCAGTTTATGAAATAAGAAGACATTTGGGAAATGGGCAGTTCAGTCAGCTGATGGAGCTGATTAAAAAAGCCAACGAAGCTGCCTGGGAGCAGAGAAGGGAGGAAACCCATGAAAACCTATGATGTGATGCAGCTTAATGCAGCGCAGACAAAAAAGCTTTTGAAAGAGACAGAAGATAAAAAAGAAAAACGAAGATACATCCGTGCTTTTGTTTTGAAAAATATTCTTTGCATTCTTTTTTGTATGTTTGTAGTGATATCCTACAGCCTCCTGTTTGGACAGGAAAACAGTATTCCCGGCGTGGTCGTTTTGCTTGCCATTTTGTCTATGCGCCAGGCTAATTTAG
>CAUEYG010000097.1 GCA_959021945.1 uncultured Eubacteriales bacterium
CTGCACGCAGCTGCTGAGTTAGGGAAAAGGCCAGAAAATCAGGGGAAAAAGATTGTTGTGCTGCTCCCTGATACAGGCGAACGCTATTTGAGTGCAGATTTGTTTCAGTAACACAATTTGAATTCACCTATTTCCTGTACAAAAAAACCGGACTTGAGGAATCGATCATACGCCTCTGGTCCGGGTTTTCTATTTTTAAAATAGAGCTTTGTTAGAAATCACATACTCCACCCTATCCACTTTGGCCAGCTTTCCTGCTAACAGCTTGCTGTCCACGGTCCACACAGCTACTTTGAATCCGTTCTTATGGAGGCTGTTAATCATGCCTGAGGACAGAATCGTATACTTAGCGGAAATGCCGGAAATACCCTTTGCTTTATAAATTTCTTGCTTTTCTTTTTTTATCAGCTCTGATTTTTTTACTAAATAGAGAAGTTCTGTTCCTTGCCTGATAAAGGGTTTTAAACGGCAAAGGGAGTGGAGGTTAAAGCTTTGCAGCACCACAGGCCCATGGGGCAGCTTTTTGTAAAGCAGCTTTGTCAGTCTCTCCGCTGCCTCAGAGGAAAGAGCATTTTCTTCATTTTCCGGCACTCTGCTTTTCATTTCAATAACAGGCGTCACCCCGCTGTCAGAAACAAGCTCCAGGTATTCTTCAAAGGTTGGGATAGGCAGTTCCCCACCGTATTGACTGATATTTTTCCCCTTAATGATCGGATACTCGGAAAGTTCCCGGCGTGTCAGCTTTGTAATTCTCACATTGATGCCGCACATCCGCTTTAGATTTTCATCGTGCATGACCATAAAGTCCATGTGTCCATGGTCGTTCTTTACTTGCCAAATATCGCACTCTATGCCTCCAAACCCATGCTCTGCAGCAGCCTGAAAAGCAGGCATTGCGTTTTCCGGAGCCATACTGCTGTACCCTCTGTGGGCAATGAATATGGTGTCTGCCATTTGCGCACCGTCCCTTTTATTTGAATCCTTTTTTGTTGGAGATGATATCGTATACTATTAGTATATTTTCCTAAAACCGCTTTTGTTCCAGTTTCCCACCCATCCTATCACGCATTTCTCAGCATGGCAATCTCGGCAGCGTAGCCATCCAGCTCGTTTGGCGTTTCCAGAATAAAGGGCAAATCCTTTAGTTTTGGATGATGAATAACATTGATTATGGTCTGTGCTCCCAAATGGCCTTCGCCGATTTTGGCATGCCTGTCTTTGTGGGCTCCCATTGGATTCATACTGTCATTGATGTGCATGGCGTGCAGCTTATCCAGCCCCACGATTTGGTCAAACTGGTCCAATACTCCGTCCAGGTCGTTGATAATATCATATCCGCCGTCACTGACATGGCAGGTATCCATGCAAACGCCTATTTTTTCTTTTAGCTGCACCCTGTCGATGATCTCCGCCAGTTCTTCAAAACGGCTTCCTACTTCACTGCCTTTTCCGGCCATGGTTTCAAGCAAAACAATGGTGCTCTGCTCCGGGGTCAAAATCCGGTTGAGCAAATCTGCAATCAGTTCAATGCCCTTTTCCACACCTTGGCCTACATGGCTGCCCGGATGAAAATTGTAATAATTTCCCGGCGTATATTCCATTCTCTCCATATCTTCACTCATAGCCATATAGGCAAAGTTGCGGACTTTTTCATCCTTTGAGCAAGGATTCAGGGTATAAGGCGCATGGGCTACAAGCTTGCCAAACTGGTTTTCCTTTAAGATATCCAACAGCTTTTTTACATCTTCTTCGTCGATTGCTTTGGCCTTGCCGCCCCTTGGGTTTCGGGTGAAAAAAGCAAAGGTGTTTGCGCCGATTTTCAGCGCGTCCTTTCCCATATGTTCATAGCCTTTTGCGGCTGATAAATGGCATCCTATTTTTAACATGGTTGTCTCTCCTTTCTTGTATCATTCTTTATTATGATACCACATGGAGACATAATCTAACAGGGCTGGTTCATGTCTGTATCAGGTTTAAATTTCTTTTATCAGATTGACCATTTCTATGGCAGCAGCAGCCGCTTCACTGCCTTTGTTGCCTGCTTTTGTTCCTGCACGCTCAATGGCCTGTTCAATGGTATCTACTGTGAGAACACCAAACACTACTGGAATTTCGGAATCCAGCCCTACAGCAGCAATGCCTTTGGAAACTTCTGCACTGACATATTCAAAGTGGGCGGTGGCTCCCCGGATGACAGCCCCCAAACAGATAACCGCATCATATTTGCCGCTCTTTGCCATCTTTTTCGCAATAAGAGGGATTTCAAAAGCTCCGGGTACCCAGGCCACGCTGATGTCCTCTTCCTTCATTCCATGTCTTCGCAAGGTGTCTACAGCCCCAGACAAAAGTTTACTTCCAATAAATTCATTAAATCTTCCTGCCACAATTCCGATTTTGATTCCCTGTGCAATTAAATTTCCTTCTAATACTTTCATTTTCTTCCTCCTAACATGAGTGGAGCACATGGCCCATTTTCTCTTTTTTTGTATGCATGTACAGTCTGCTTTCCGGCTTTACTTCCGTTTCAATAGGTACACGCTCTATCACTTGAATTCCATAGCTTTCTAGTCCTTTGATCTTGTCTGGATTGTTGGTCATAACTTGCAGCTTTGTTGCTCCCAGATCTTCCAGAATCTGTGCTCCCACTGTGTAGTCCCGAAGATCCGGCTGAAATCCCAGGGCCAGGTTTGCCTCTACTGTATCCATCCCCTGATCCTGCAGGGCATAAGCCTTTAACTTGTTAATCAGGCCAATTCCCCTGCCTTCCTGCCGCAGGTAGACCAGAATGCCTCTTCCTTCTTTGGCAATCATTTTCATAGCTGCATCGTATTGGTCCCCGCAGTCACATTTGGCGCTGCCTAAAGCATCTCCTGTCAGGCATTCAGAGTGGACTCTGACTAAGACAGGATTTCCGTCATCCACATTGCCCATGGTCATGGCAATATGATGCTCCCCGTTGAGTTTGTTAATATAGCCGTAGATTTTAAATTTTCCATATTTCGTAGGGAAATTGGTTTCCACTACCCGTTCCATTATTTTGTCATGCCGTTTTCGATAGGCTTTCAGGTCTTTTATGGTGATAAAGGTAAGGCCATGCTCTTTTGCCAGCTGCATTAGTTCGGTTTTACGCATCATGGTACCGTCTTCCCGCATGATTTCACAGCAAAGGCCGCATTCTTTCAGTCCCGCTAGCCGCATCAAATCCACGGTGGCCTCCGTATGGCCCTCTCGTTCCAGGACGCCTTTTGCCTTTGCTTCCAGCGGAAACATATGTCCCGGCCGCCTAAAATCGCAGGGCTGCGCCTGTTCTTCCACGCATTTGAGCGCAGTAAAAGATCGCTCATGGGCGGAAATGCCAGTGGTCGTGCCTACATGGTCAATGGAAACGGTAAAGGCAGTTGCGTGGTTATCTGTGTTGTTATCCACCATCTGACCCAGACCTAGTTTTTGTGTCATGGCGCTGCTCATAGGCATGCAGATCAGACCTTTGCCATGGCAGGCCATGAAATTGACATTTTCCGGTGTGGCAAATTCTGCGGCGCAGATAAAATCTCCTTCATTCTCCCGGTCAGGGTCATCTGTGCATATGATAATCTTTCCTTTTTTTAAGTCCTCCAGGGCTTGTTCAATTGTTGCAAATTCCCTCATTTGTGTTCCTCCTAAAATCCATTTTCTTGTAAAAAGTTCAGGTCAATTGTTGTTTTCTTTTCCTCTACCATGCCTTCTGGTGTTTCTGCCCGATGCAGCATGAGACGTTCCACATATTTTGCCAGAATATCGGTTTCCAGGTTGACCATGTTTCCGGGACGTTTCCCCAGCAATGTTGTTTCTGCACCAGTGTGTGGTATGATGGAAACTTGAAAGCCGCTGTCTGTTACGGTTGCTACAGTCAGGCTGATTCCGTCTATGGCAATGGAGCCTTTTTCTGCAATGTAACGCAGCAGGCTATCGCTGCATTCTATGGCAACCCATACTGCATTTCCTTCTCGGTTCAGGCTTTTTATTGTTCCGGTGCCGTCAATGTGCCCGCTGACAATATGGCCGCCAAACCGGCCTTCTGCTGCCATGGCCCGTTCCAGATTGACCCGGCTGCCTTTGCGGAGGCTGCCCAGGCTGCTGCGCCTAAGGGTTTCGGCCATAACGTCTGCTTGGAATTTTTCTGCATCAAACCCTGTGACAGTTAAGCAGACTCCATTGACTGCAATGCTGTCACCCAGGCGGACGTCTTCCAAAACTTTTTTAGCTCCGATTGTCAGGCTTCCCTTTTTCATTTCCAGTAAGATTCCTGTCTCTTCAATCATTCCTGTGAACATATGCTCTCCTTTCCGGCGTTCCCTGAATCATCAGGTCTTCGCCAATCTTCTTTATTTCCAGATGTTCCAGGCAGATGGCCTGACTCATTTTTTCAATTCCTCGGCCTTCCACCGGCGTCTTTGCAGTTTTGCCGCCGATGATCTTTGGCGCGATAAATGCCGCTACACGATCAACGATACCGGCTCTCAGGGCTGCTTCATTGAGGGTGCCCCCACCTTCCAGCAAAATACTGTCAATCCGCCGCTGGCCCAGCTGTTTCATCAGTTCTTTCAAATCCACCTTGCCATCAAGGGCTTTGGTTATTATCACATTTTTGCCCAGTTCTCTTCGCTTTTTGGGGTCGCAATCCTCAGTGGCTGCGATGAGAAAATGGTCATCCTTTAGGACTTTGGCGCTCAGAGGGATGGAGAGGCGGCTGTCAACGATGATTCTCAGAGGGTCTCTGCCGCCTTTTATTCTGCAAGTCAGCGCCGGGTCGTCCTCCAGGACAGTGCCGATTCCAACCATAATTCCTGTAAGGGAATCCCTCATTTTATGCACCATGCGCCGGGCCGGTTCTCCGCTGACCCATTTGGAATCACCCGTGTAGGCTGCAATCTTTCCATCCAGGGTCATGGCTGTTTTCATAACCAGGAAAGGACGCTTTTCTGTTATGTATGTTAGGAAAATTTCATTTGAGCGACGGCACTTTTCCTGCAGAACTCCTGTCTCTACGATGATTCCCGCATCCCGCATCATCTTTATGCCTTTTCCTGCCACTAGCGGATTGGGATCTGTCAGCCCTATTGTTACTTTTTTAATCTTTTTTTCAATGATGGCCTTTGCGCAGGGCGGCGTTTTCCCGTAGTGGGAGCAGGGTTCCAATGTCACGTACATTTCTGCGCCTGCCACATCTTGGCCTGCCTGCGCTGCATCTTCAAAGGCGTTAATCTCTGCATGGTTTTCTCCGTATTTTTTGTGCCATCCCTGGCCAATGATGTTTCCCTTTTTTACAATGACAGCCCCCACTACTGGATTGGGCGATGTCCGCCCCCGGCCTCGCTCTGCCAGGGTTAAAGCGTATTGCATATATTCTTCTTTTGTAGTGTTTGGACATTCTTCTTTCATGGGTTCCTCCTTTGCTGTCCTTTTGTCAACTGTGCCTAACTGTTTGTTGGTGATGCAATGAAACTGTCGCTTCGTAGGGCTTCCGGCAGGCCCTCCGGCGGCCCGGCGGGCCCGCAGCTGTCCGGCAGGCCCTCCGGCCGCCTGGCGAGCCCTCAGCTCCTCGAAAATCCCCAGAGTGTGTACACTTCTGAAAAAGATGCAATTTTGTGCACACTTTCAGCTGCCTGGCGAGCCCTCAGCTCCTCGAACATCCCCGAGAGTGTGTACACTTCTCAAAAAAATGCATTTCTGTCACACTTTCAGCTGCCTGGCGAGCCCTCAGCTCCTCGAACATCCCTAAAAATGTGTACACTTCTGAAAAAGATGCAATTTTGTGCACACTTTCAGCTGCCTGGCGAGCCCTCAGCTCCTCGAACATCCCCGAGAGTGTGTACACTTCTGAAAAAATGCAATTTTGTGCACACTTTCAGCTGTCCGGCAAGCCCTCAGCTGCCCGAGCATCCCTAAAAGTGTGTACACTTCCCAAAAAAATGCATTTCTGTCACACTTTCGGCTGTCCGGCAGGCCCGCAGCTGCCGGAGCATCTGCGGCTTTACCAGCATAGCCAACGCTTTTACATCTTGCTCCTTTATCTCCAACATGAAAAAACTCCGAAACAAATTCGGAGTCCATGATTCTGCAACTTTTTTACAAAAAAACCTGAGAAAAAAATTCTCAGGGTAAATTTATATATCAAAAATTGCTGTTATCTTCTCACATCCAGACTTTACTGTCGGCACCGGAATCTCACCGGTTCATGCGCATACACGCTCGCGGGCTCTACCGCCGGTATGGAATTTCACCAAACCCCGAAGACTTATTATTTAATTTGTTTTAATTATATCCCTATAACGGCATTTGTCAAGGACTTTTTAGCTGTAGCCTTTGTTACTCTGCTCCGAATATGATAATGTCCTAAGTAAGCGAACAGGATTATGTCCCAGAA